>CAYUKK010000090.1:0-7487 GCA_964445305.1 uncultured Eubacteriales bacterium | reverse complement strand
TGAAAAAGGATTCAAGGGGCAAAAAGGAGAAGGAGGGAGCATGAAGAAAGCAAATAAAAAAAGGTCAAGAATGGAATTGGTGTCGAGTCTCGGCGTTCGAAGCAAGCTGGCCTTCGGGCTGGCGGGCTTCGCTGTCATCGTGGCTTTCACCCTCGGGATTTTTTCGCCGCCGCTCAGCGCGGCTGAGAAGCCCAAAAAAATCGAAAAAGAGAAAAAATTCGTCCTCGACTGGTTGAGCCAGCCCGAGGTGGTGGAGAAATTTGGCCGGATTTCTGATGCCATCTGGTCCTACGCCGAGCTCGGCCTCCAGGAATTCCGTTCCTCCAAGCTCCTGGCCGATACGCTCGAGGAGGCGGGCTTTAAAGTTGAACGCGGCCTGGCCGGTATGCCCACCTGCTTTGTCGGCACCTACGGCTCGGGAAAGCCAGTCATCGGCATCCTCGGCGAATTTGACGCCCTGCCCATGCTCTCCCAGAAAGGCCGCGTGCCGCGCCAGGAACCGCTCGTCGAGGGGGCGCCTGGCCATGGCTGCGGCCACAACACGATGGGCACGGCCGCGGTGGCCGCGGCTACGGCCGTCAAGGAGGCGATGGCCAAGTTTGGACTCAAGGGAACGATCAAGATGTTCGGCTCACCGGCCGAGGAAACTCTCATCAGCCGTCCCTTCATGGTCCGGGCCGGCCTTTTTGACGACGTCGACGTTGTCATCGACAACCATAGCAGCAGCGATTTCGGCACTGACTACGGCGTGAGCGGCAATGCCCTCTTCTCGGTGATCTTTACCTTCAAGGGCAAGACCTCGCACGGCGCCTCTGCCTGGAGTGGCCGGAGCGCTCTCGATGCCGTTGAAATCATGAACGTCGCTACCAATTATCTGCGCGAGCACCTCAACCTGGCCCACCGCCTCCACTACGTCATCCTCGAGGGAGGCGAAGCGCCGAATGTCGTCCCTGATAAGGCAAGCGTCTGGTATTACGTGCGGAATACCGATGAGCGGGTCGAGGAGATGTACAGCCGGGTTGTCGATTGCGCCAAGGGAGCGGCACTGGCGACGGGCACCGAGCTTTCCCAGGTAAGGATTCTGAGCGCTGTCCATCAGCGACATGCCAATAAGGCGCTGGCCGAGCTCTTCCAGCAGAATATCGAGCTCGTCGGCATGCCTGCCTGGACGGAAGAAGAGCACGCTTTCGCCCGCGCTCTCCAGAAGGAGCTCGGTGAGGAGGAAAAGGGCATGCCCTCGGAGGTACGGCCTCTCAGCGATCCCCGCGGCGCTTTCGTGGGAGGCGGGTCTTCGGATGTTGGCGATGTGTCGCTCATCGCGCCGCTGGCCACCATCCGGTTCCCGGGCCAGGTGCCGGGAGCCATCGGCCATCACTGGTCGTCGGTGGCGTCGAACTACGGGTCGACGGCATGGAAGGGACTCAACGCCGGCGCCAAAGCCATGGCCGCATCAGCAATTGACCTCTTCATCAAGCCCATGGCTCTCAAGAAAATACGTGACGAGTTTGAGGCTTACGCCAAGGACCATCCTTATAAGTCTTTCCTGCCGCCAGATGCCCGACCGCCGCTTGACCTCAACGAGGAGCTGATGAAGAGATGGCGCCCTCTCCTCGACGAAAGAAGAAATTAAACGGCCATTTTTGACACCAAAAACGTGCGCTTAAGCGAGTTTCATCGTTTTCGCTTCAATGGAAAAGAGGGGAGGCTTAACGATATGAGCCTTGACTGTGCACTGGTCGACAGCCCGGATGATGGCGTTTTTGTACTTAATGGGAAACTCGGGCGGAAGCTCGATCTCGATCGAAATCCTGCTGACCATTTTTGTCTTCGGGTTCTTTTCGGTTTTCATGACCACGGCAGCATTTTCGGTGGGAATACCTCTTTCCCTGCAGAATGCCAGCACATAATAGCCAGCGCACGTGGCAATGGACGCGAGGAAGAGGTCGAAGGGGGCGGGAGCTGTTTCCTCGCCACCCTGATAAATGGGCTGGTCGGTGGAGATGACAAAACCTTTATATTCAGCGTCGACTTTCCATCCCCCCGGAAAAGTAACCCTTATATCTCGGTCGCTCATGCTCAGCTCCTCAAGAAGTAATACAGGAGGAACTTTAGTAATTCTATCGAAATACTATTTATTTTGCAACCCCAAAAATTGGGTAAATATATAAGCTGTCCCCAATTTTCTTATGGTCATGATAAAATTCTCCATGCCACCATGGATCTTCCTTTTACCAGCGAAGCACTTGACCGCATCGGGAGGAAGAGGTTTACCATCGTCCTCGTCCGGCCTGAAAAACAGGAAAACATCGGTCTCGTCGCCCGAGCCATGAAAAACACGGGCTTCTCCGACCTCAGAATCGTCGGCCTCAGCCCATCAGCATTTGACCCAGAAGCTCGTCGCACAGCCGTCCACGCTCAAGACATCCTCGACCGGGCGCGCTTCTTCCCGACTTTAAGTGAGGCCGTGGGAAAACTCCATCTCGTCTTTGCTTCAACAGCGAGGGCCCGGAGCAAATTTTCGATTTTGCCACTCGAAGAAGCTGTCGACCTCATCTTCCGCTATCCCACCTCCAGCCGCGTCGGGCTCCTCTTCGGCAACGAACGGACCGGACTGACCTCGGAAGAACTCGGAACGGCCAACTTCGTCTTCTCCATACCCCAGGCCGTCCGGCAGCCCTCCTATCATCTCGCTTCAGCTGTCCTCCTGACGCTTTTTGAGATCTTCCGGCGTGCGCCCGCGATTCCCGCTGCTCCTCCCGCTTCGGAAAAAAAGCCCGTCCCGCGCGATGCCCAGGACGAGTGTATCCGCATCGTGCTCATGAAGCTCCGCCAGTCCGGTTTTATCCACGCCACTAACGAGACTCATGTGACCCGCCGCGTCCAGGACCTCTTCGGCCGCCTGGCCCTGACCGATAGAGACCGGCGTTTCCTTATGGCCATCTTCAACAAACTCGGGCCATCCAAAACACCCTAACGCCGCAAGAGGAAAACCGAAAAAATGAAGAGCCTGGAATCGAAAGACGGGTGTCCGACTATTAGCGCCCATTAGCGGGCAAAAGGAGACATAATGCATAAGGAGACAGGGAGAGAAAATGCTGGGAAGATGGCCGGAGGAAAAACAGAAAAGACGGTCAGTCGGCGCTATGTCCTTCTCCATATCATGCCTTATGATGAAGCTACCCTGATTAATACTATTCCCATCGGAAAAGTAGGGAAGCCAGTGCCGTCCCGACAACAAGCAAGCCAGCCAGGACAATGACCTCGGTCAGGTGTCGGCTCCAGGCTTCACCGAACCAGAGACCACGCATCAGGGTAACAACATGGCTTTGGGAATGAAGCGGCTGACGGCCCGGACTCGGGGCGCGATGACTTCGCAAAGAATCGTCGCTCCGGAAAGAAACATCATGGGGAAAGCCAGGATCATGCCCAGGGCCAGGGCAATGAGCAGTCGCTGCTTCTGGCCCCCTGATAATTTTTCGAAGGGCGCTCGCCTTTTATCGGAACAAGCTGAAGACTCAAAAAATGAATCTTGCTTGAAAAAATTTGATAAGCAAGCCTAAAATAATAACCATCTTCTGGAGAAATAGGATGGAAACAACTCTTGACCTTAAGGGTCAATTCTCTGTCCTTCTGGTTTTTGTGACGGCTTTCTCCATCTGTTGGTGTTCAAAAGAAGATGTCCAAACAATGGACAAGGAGTTCAGGCCAATTCAAGGGGTTGAGGTCCTCAGGGCCAAAATCGGTTCCGGACCCGATGAAATCGGCGCTATTGCTCCACCGGAAGCTGCTCCTATTGGACCGTTGAGTTTTGCCCTGAACAAAAAAGAAGAAATTTATATTCTTGATCAACTCAATTCACGGATCCAGGTCTTTCAGAATGGCAAAAAAATGAGAACCATTCCTCTCCCCTCCGATAATTTTAAAGATATCGCCCTAACTCCCGATGGGAAAATCGTTCTGCTGGACTCAGATGTCCAAAAATCTTTATACATTCTTGATTCAAGCGGTAATGTAGTAAACACTCTTCCTTTGGAAGGCAATCTGATTTCAAACCCCCTCGAGGTTCTCTGGATACAAATAGTTGAGAAAGGGAAATTCGCTGGCATCTGGGTCCGGGTTGAGGATAGCTCGGTGCGGTTGGCTTCCCTTGAAGGAAATACTACCCCGAGAATATTGGCTCCGGGGAAATTTTCAATAAAAGGCGATAGACTCTTATCCTCTCGAATCCTGGGGGAGGCAACGGCGGCTGTTTATCGGTCAGAAGAAAATAGTTTTTCTCGATGGGAACCAGAGACGACTGTTTTTTTTAATATGTATATTGTCCACATTCTCGGTCTCTGGGATGACGAGCGGGAAAGAATTTATCTCGGCGCTTTTCTCGAAGACGAAGATGAGACGGGTGAGAAAACTTATTCAAACGCTATCATCGCCTTTAATCCTGACGGCCAAGAACTTGGACGATGGAAACTCTTTGTTCAAGAAACTCCCCATGAAATCTGGCAGCCCTTCCGTCTATCGGCCGAGGGACATCTCTATCAGCTGGCCATCGATAATGATGACGTTGTCGTTTTGAAATACAAGATTCCTCTTGGCTATGGAAAGCTCATGAATAAGCAACAAGACGTTGCCCTTGTTGATGCTCATGCTCATCTGGGTGAATTTCCCGACCTTGACTCATTTCTCAAACCGGCCTGAGAATCTGGAGTCATAGCCATTGTGGCTTTTGGGAAGAAGCCTGGTCGTTTCCGTCATTCCTGAGTCTCGTGACGGTGCGATTGCAGAGCAGAAGCGGAGAGAATAAAGATCAGCATCTTGAAGAAGAAAACGGAGGCGGACTGTTTTCCCGGCGAGCCCGCTGAGGTCCTGCCCGCCTTTCCATTCGACCGTCCTCTCGATTTCGTCGCCGTAGATTTCCTGACAATCGGCGAGCGCGAATCCCCTGACTGGAACCCCGTCCTCGTCCTGGAGTTCGACAAGGACTTTCCCCGCGGCCGAAGTCGAAACGTTAAGGACGAGGCGTTCTCCCTGAAAAACAAGCGGTTTCGTCAACATCTCGCCGCTCTGGCCCCCGGCATGAACCGAGACAAACCCGTCAAGGCGCAGGGTGTGTCGGCGCATCCGGCAGTCCTCGACATAGTAGCCCTCGCTCGAATAAATCGAAATCTCATCCGGAGCTCCGGGCAGGCTCGACGCGGTCTGGAGAATCCCCCAGGCAATCATGTTGTTGCGGTTGACCCAGCGCTCCTTCTGCAAACCTGGACGGAGGAATGCTTCGCCCCACCTCTTCCAGCGGGTTCCATCGCGGCTGGACATGAACAGGCCGTCGGACACACCGGCGATCTTGTGCCATCCCACCTGGCGATCCGGGACGAAACGCATGGGGAAGCCGATGAGAATATGGGGAGCCCGGAAATAAGGAGTGATCGAGTTTGTGTAGAGATGCTCGGCCTGGGTCTCGCCGTAATCCAGCCAGATTGGCTTCGCCCACGTCCGGAAGTCTGGCGACGAGGAGGTCATGATGTCCCGGATGCCGTCTCTCCAGTCCCGATGGAATTCCAGATATTTTCCCCGGACGGGATCCCAGAATGCCAGGTTCAGGGAATCGAACGGACTCCCGCTGAGGATTGGCTCCTCTTGCAGAATCGACCAGCGGATTCCGTCCCCGGATTTGAAGGCATAGAGCTTGTCCCGTTCGCTCGCCACGGCCTTATACTTTTCATCGGCCGGGCAGGCCGGGTTCGAGTCCTTGAACGGCGCAAAATTGTGAGCGCCGGGACCCTGCCAGACAATGTTGTTCTTTGTTGAGCCATTGAAGGAAAACAGGCCCAGCTCTGGCCTTACCCAATGAATGCCGTCCCGGCTCTCCGCGTAGCAGACAGCCTCGCTGCCGTAGGTGGCGGACTGGAGGTCGTAATTCGACGCCCGGTAATACATGCGGCAGAGATCCCCGTCGCGGAAAACCGTGACATAAGCGCTCGTGTTCCCCTCCCAGGGCCTGTCGAAGACGATGGCCACTTCCCTGGCGACGGGGTGGTGGAGCAACAGGTCGAGACCGTCCATTTTTTCAATCAGGAAATCGTCAACGAAAAGCTCGAGCCGAGAGCCGATAGAGATGGCATTGGCCGGCCGCGAAGAAAAATCTGAGCTCAGGCAGAATAATAGAAGAGCAAAAACAGGGAAATAAAGCCAACTCTGAAATCGCTTTCTCCTAAGCTGCTTTGGTTGTTCGGTGATCATGTCATGACCGCCTTTTTATCGCTTTTTCCCGATGGGACATCAGGTTCCGTCTTGAAGAGGCAATTTCGATTGAATTTCATTTAACACCGATTTTAAGCTTCCTTTAAGCTGAACTCAAGATTCTCGTTCGGCTGGCGCTTCGTGCCCTTTTCCCGGGGAATGAAGAATTCGCAGTTCGAAACCGGCAACGCCGGTGTCATCCGTCACGGCTGGGCCGGCCGTTTTACGACGGGTTTTTCCTCTGCCGAGAGAACATGGCGATTGCTGAGTGTGAACGGAGCCTTGGGAAACCGGAAGCCGGATGCCCGCGTAGCATCCATCTGCGGTCACCCGTGTGGTCTTGACAGGCCGCAAGATATATCCGTATATTATGAGCCCATCATCCCCAAAGGAGGAACCCATGATTCCCACCCGAACATCACCGAGCCAAGGAATATTCTTGATCATATTTCTTGTGCTCGGGCCCGCCATTGTGGCAACGTCGCATGAAATGCCAGGGAGCCCGCGAGTGCAAGAATCGTTCTCCGACATGCCCACATACAACATCTTCACCAACGAAGAACTCCGCCGAAATTTTTTGAGGGTAGAGTACGAGGCGCCGCTCGAACGCCCTCAACTCGCCTTCTTTATTCTCATCCCCGAAACATGGGAGGAGGTGCCGATAACCGTCTCCCGCGATGAGCTCGAGCACGATGACGAGAACATGATTTCCCTTGCCCTCCACCGAGCTCCCAAGAGGGAAGCTCAGGTCGAAGTTGCCTACTGCCGCGTACCCCAGGCCATTGAACTCGAAGAATGGGCGCGCGCCTACCTGGCCGGCAATCAACTGGAAATTATCCATTTCCAACAGGGTGCTTTTTCTGGACGCGATGTTTTTGACACGCTGCTCAAGGCCAATGTCCAGGGACAGGGAGAGTACAGAGTTCGCATGACGTTCTCTCGGCATGGGGACAAGATTTTTATCGTCAGCGGGTCGGCCCCCGCTTCTCTCTACGAAAAATACATGAAGATTTTTGGCCTCGCCTCCGTATCCTTCCAAAAGCGTTGACCCTGCTGCCAAACTGAAAAGCTGGTGCCTTATCGGACTCTTCCCCCGGATGTGGCCGAGCTCGAACACCTTCTTTCGGCACCTTATCCTGAGTGTGTCACTCCTCAGTAAGTGGGGGTATTAAGTAGGGGTCGGACCACGCCAATCACATTAACTCGCATTGCCCATGAAAAAATTACGCCCGCCAAAAGACGTCCTTTTA
>CAYUKK010000089.1:0-22204 GCA_964445305.1 uncultured Eubacteriales bacterium | reverse complement strand
TCGCTTGATGATAATTCTCTATCGTCAAATTTGGGAAAAGCGAGGCTGCTTGTCTCCCCTGGATTTTTATGATAAAAACTGAAAAGGCATCTTCGCCGAGCCGCCAAAAAGGAGTTACTCAATGAAAGCCAAAACCCGATTCGAGGAGTTGCCAGCCGAAAAGCTGCGCTGGCGACTGGACCCCGAGAAAATCCCCTTCGCCACGACCGACGAATGCAAGCCCTGCGAGGAAATCATCGGCCAGGAAAGGGCGATCCGTGCTCTCAAGACGGGGCTCGATATCAAGAGCCTCGGCTACAACATCTTCATTACGGGGATGGTTGGCACGGGTCGGACAACGACCATCAAACAGCTCCTCGAGAAGCTAGAAAAGGGAGGGGAAACGCCCGAAGATATCCTCTATGTCAACAACTTCAAGAACCCCGACGAACCCAGCCTGATCATGCTCCCCGGGGGGAAGGGAAAACCCTTCAAGGAAGCCATGGACAACCTGATCGAAATGCTCAGAGTCAACATCCCGGAGCTTCTCAAAAGCAAGTATTACACGGAGAAAAAAGAGAGCATTCTCGAAAGCCAGCAAAAAAAGCAGCGGGAACTCCTCCAGAAGTTCGAAGAAGACGTAGCCAAACAGGGCTTTTCCCTGATTCAGGTCCAGATGGGTCTTTTCACCAAGCCCGACCTTGTTCCCCTGATCGACGAAACCCCGACCTCTTTCTCCAAGCTCGAAGCGATGGTTAAGGAAAAAAAGTTTCCGGCCCGGGCTCTCGAGGAACTCAAGGAAAAATACGACCAGCTGACCGGAGAGCTGGAAGACCTCTTCGAGAGGCTCAAGGAGATTGACGAGGAAACCCGGTCCCTCCTCAAGAGTTGGGACTCCGAAGCTATCACGCCCATCATTCGGGGTGGCATTGCAGGCATCAGGGAGAAATTTGCGCAACCGGCCGTCACCGAGTACCTCGATCATGTCGAGACGAACCTCATCAACAACATCGACCTCTTCAAAACCCAAAAAAAGGAGGAGAGGGAAGAGAGGATGGGAGAAAGCGTGGACGCTTTCTTGGAGTACCGTGTCAACCTCCTCGTCGATAACTCCGACGTCAAGGGCGCGCCCGTGGTCATGGAGAACAACCCGACTTATGTCAACCTCTTCGGGACGATTGAATCCTCGATCACCCGCTGGGGGGTCTGGCAAACCGATTTCACCCGGATCAAAGCCGGCTCCTTCCTCAAGGCCAATGGCGGTTACCTCATCCTCAACGCCCTCGACGCCCTGATGGAGCCGGGTGTCTGGACGACTCTCAAAAGAACCCTCCGCCACCAGATTTTTGAGATCCAGAACTTCCTTTCCCTCTACCTCATCGCCACGACCAGGCTGAAACCTCAGCCCATCAAGTGTAACGTTAAGGTGGTCATGATTGGCGACGCATATATTTATAACCTCCTCTACTTTCTGGACGAGGATTTCAAGAAAATCTTTAAGATCAAGGCCGAGTTCGATTCGGAGATGAACAAGGACGAAAAAGCGATCGAGGATTACGCCCGCTTCATCAAAAAAATCTGCGACGAGGACAAGCTCTTGCCCTTCGACAAGAATGGAATCGCGACGGTGATCGAGTACGCCACTCGCATCGCCGGCCGGCAGCGCAAGGTCTCGACGCGATTCCATATCCTGGCCGATGTCATTCGGGAGGCGAGTTACTGGGCCAAAACCGATGGCCGGGCTACTGTCGGCCGGGAAGATGTCGAGAAAGCGGTCCATGAGCGCTTCGAGCGGGTCAGCCTGATTGAGGATAAAATCCAGGAGATGATCGAGGAAGGGTCGATCCTCATCGATACCGAGGGAAAAGTCGTCGGTCAGGTTAACGGGCTTTCTATTTATGATATGGGCCAGTTTTCTTTTGGCAAGCCGACCCGGATCACAGCCCGAACATCCGTCGGAAGGGCAGGTGTGATCAACATCGAGCGCGAGGCCGACTTGAGCGGCCGGACTCACAACAAGGGGGTGCTCATCCTGGCTGGATACCTGAGGGGAAAATATGCCCAGAACAAACCTTTTTCTCTCTCGGCGAGCCTCGCCTTCGAGCAATCCTATTCAGGGGTCGATGGCGACAGCGCTTCGTCCACGGAAGTCTACGCCATCCTCTCGAGCCTCTCCAAACTTCCTCTTCGCCAGGACATCGCCGTGACTGGCTCAATCAACCAGAAGGGCGAAATCCAACCCATCGGCGGCGTCAACGAAAAAATCGAGGGGTTCTTCGATGTCTGTCGGGCCAAGGGCTTGACTGGAACCCAGGGTGTCATCATCCCCCACCAGAATGTCCAGAACCTGATGCTCAGAGCTGACGTCGTCGAGGCTGTCGCTCAAGGAAAATTTCATATCTATCCGATAAAAACGATCGATGAAGGGATAGAAATCCTCACCGGAGTCGAAGCTGGCCAGCTCAAAGAAGATGGCACTTTCGAGGAAGGAACGGTCAACTACCTTGTCGACCAGGAGCTCCAGCGGCTGGCGGCGAGCTGGAGAACTTATGCCGCTGGCCAGGAAAAAGAAATCTGATCACCGTCAATCGAGGCCAACCAGCTGCCTGAGCTTTTTGACCTCCCGCTTTTCCAGGTGGCGCCACTGGCCGCGCTTCAAGCCTTTCAAATGGAGACCGGCAAACTCAATCCTCTCCAGCTCCCTGACTCTATGTCCCACCGTTTCGCACATGCGCCGCACCTCTCTCTTCCTGCCCTCGTGAATCTCGATGCGGAGGAGACTCGAGTTCGGGTTGCGCCGGAGGAGGGTTACTCGGGCCGGGGCCGTGCGCTGGCCGTCGATGACCACCCCTCTCTCGAGGCGGGAAAGGCTTTCCTCGTCCGGCTCGCCGCTTACTCTGACCAGATATACTTTTTTTATTTGGTAGCGCGGGTGGCTCAGCCGAAAAGCTAGCTCTCCGTCATTCGTCAAGAGAAGAAGGCCTTTGCTCTCATAATCAAGGCGCCCGACGGGAAAGATTCGGCCAAGCGAGGCAGGAAGCAGCTCCCGGACGGTGGGCCTGTGGAAAGGATCGCGCAGCGTAACCAAATATCCAGCCGGCTTGTTGAGGAGGATCCAGACGAGCTTTTGCTGGCTCCTGATTTTTTTACCGTCGACACAAACATCATCCCGGTCAGGGTCGATTCTATGCCCAAGGTTGAGGATGAGCTCTTTGTTGACCTGAACCCGCCCCGCCGTGATCAGGCGATCGGCTTCCCGCCGCGAGGCCACGCCGGCCTGGGATAAGAACTTGTTGAGCCTGATCTTCACGCCTTATTCAGGATAACCAGCTTCTATCAGAAGTGGTAGTTAAGTCCGCAGTGAAAGTTCAGCCCGCCGAAATCCCAGCGGAGGCTCGAGATGTCCACGGCAAAGTCGACATACCTAAGTTCGGCAAAGAAGCCCAGCTTCCCGAGAGTCAGCTCAGCTCCAACGCCCACGTTAAAGGATCGGTCAGCGCTATTCCCGAGTTGGTCAACGCTCGCTGAATAGCGGCCGTATCCAGCGGTGAGATAGGGGTAGACCATCAACAGGGGAAAACCGATTTTCGCGCTCACACCAAGATAATAATAATCCATGCCCCGGCCGTCATAGACATCGAGCTCTGGGTCATCGGAGAGCAAGGTGTGGTCAGCCCGGTAAAACTGACCTTCAACGGCGAAGGAGAGAAACCTCAAGCCCACCTGGGCTCCGTAAAGGAAGGCTGAGTCCTTGTCAAAATGGATTTTGCCGAGGCTGGCGTCCTGGCTGGAAAGCCCGCTCTGGATGCCCAAATAAAATCCGGGTCGGGCGGGCAAAGGGGCGACCGAAAGCAAGAAAAATGCAATGAGAAAAGCCCCCGCGCTATATCTCTTCATCCTCCTCTTCTCCTTTTTCTCCTTTTCTTTTTGCCACCGCTTCCTACCTCCATGCTACCGGGGTAGCCGCGGTTTGGCGATAATCTCCTGGATTTTCACGTCAAAAAAAGTCTGGGCGTTGGACGGATGCAACAGGAGGGCTGTGTCAGCGCCCGAGCTCGTCCCGCCGATGGCAATACAGGGCTCGCGGGTGGGAATGAGGCCTGCATCGGCCGCCATCAGGGCGACCTCGATGGCCACCTTCGCTCCCTCCCCAAAAATGCGCAGCGTGTAAGCAACGATTTCCTCGAGCTCGTAGGTGGCCAGCTTTTTCCGGACAGCCCGCCCGACACCGCCAAAGGCGTGCTGACAGGTGAGGACCGAGCCGCCAAGGGCTTCAATGCGGCGGCGCAAAGACGGTTTAAGCTCTTGGATATCAGGCCCCAAAAAGCCCGTCGAGTGGGTCACAACGACGAGATTCTTTCCTTGAAATGTTTGGGCGGCGAGCAAGCCTGTTCTCCCGCTCGTCGAGGCAACGACGATGTTTCGGATGCCGAGCTCGTCGGCGCGCGCACGGGCGGCTTCGAGAGTCCGGCGGCTGTTCTGTGGGCCCGGGCAATCAAAGACAAGACAGGGAACGATGACATCAGCGCGACGCTTCTTGCCTCTCGGCATCTTCATCCTCCACTCAGCATGCTGTCTCCATTTTCTTTGGCTGCCCCAGAATTGTCAAGGAATGCCGATTCCAGGGATGAACCTCTTCTTCTCTCCTCCGTATGGTTTAGTGTAGAATAAGAGAAAGGAAAATGGCTCGACTGAATCTTGGCGAATCGTTGGCCATATCGCTATCCTCCCTCTTCGCCAATAAGCTCCGGACGTTCCTCACGCTCCTCGGCATCATCATCGGCGTGCTGACCATCATCGCCGTCGTTTCGGTCATTCAAGGGCTGAACAAGTATGTTTATACCAAAATGTCCTTTTACGGGGCCAACGATTTCTCTGTCTCCAAGTTCTCGATGATCGGGACATCGCTCAAGGAGTTCAGGGAGCAACTGAAGCGTAAAGACCTGACCATTCAAGAAATGGAACTCCTCCGCGCCCATTGCCGGGAGTGCGAGCTCATCGGCGCCAGCACGCAGACAAGCCGGACGGTGAAATATGGAAGCCAGTCCCTGAAGGACGTGGAAATCATCGGCGTCACCTCTGTCGACCACCTCATCGGCTCGGTGCTCGAGCTCGAAAGCGGTCGACACATCCAGAAGGAGGACGAAAGACACTCCCGTTTTGTTTGCATCATCGGCGCCGATATCAAGGAGAAGCTTTTCCCCTCCCTCGACCCCCTGGGGCGGTGGATCAAGGTGGGAGCGGACAACTTCCTGGTGATCGGACTGGGGAAAAAGAAAGGCAAGCTCCTCGGCATGAGCCAGGATAATTACATCCGGATCCCCATCACCACGTTCTTGAAAACCTATGGTTCCCGACGCTCCCTCTCCATCAACATCCATACTTCCTCCCAGGAGCAGATGCAACGTGCCCAGGAAGAAGTGCGGACCATCCTCCGCTCGGCACGTCATCGAACTTTCAAGGACCCGGACGATTTCTCCTTCCGGACCTCGGAAACGTTCATCCAGTTCTACAAAACGACGACGTCGAGCATCTATTTCGCTATGGTCGCCATCTCTTCCATTGCCCTTCTCGTCGGCGGGATCGTCGTCATGAACATCATGCTCGTCTCAGTTACGGAGAGAACCAAAGAAATCGGTATCCGCATGGCTGTTGGGGCAAGGCGCCAGGACATCCTTTTCCAGTTCCTCCTCGAATCCTCGATTCTGTCGGCAACTGGCGGCGTCATCGGCATTGTCCTGGGCTTGACCCTGGCCAAGATCGTCTCAGCTACAACGCAGCTGCCCTCGAGCGTCGAGCCCGTCTCGATCATCCTGGCTATCTTGATGTCGGCTTCTATCGGGCTTTTCTTCGGCATCTACCCGGCTAACAAGGCGGCCAAACTCAACCCTATTGAAGCCCTGAGGTCGGAGCAATGAGAGCTGGCATCCTGGGGGAAATCCTGGCCATGGCCTTCGATTCACTGAAGAGCCACAAGCTCCGCTCTTTCCTCACCGTCCTGGGCATCATCATCGGCGTTACCACCGTCATCGGGATGGTGTCCATCATCCAGGGGCTCAACCGCAGCTTCTTGAGCGAGCTTGAATCCGTAGGGTCGGACATCATCATTATCACCAAGTACGAGCCGGGCATCCAAATCGGCCGGCGCTCGGAGGAAGAGAGGCAGCGAAAAGACCTCACCTTCGAGGACGCGGTGGCCATCGAGGAGGAAAGCACTCTCATTAAGGCCGTCGCCGTCGGTTTGGCCGTGAACTTTATGGAGAGCCTGCCCATAAAATATCAAGACACGAAGAGCGAGGACTCGACGGTCCTCGGCATGAACGAAAAATTTCCTCAGGTTCTCTCCGTTTACCTTCCCGAGAGAGGTCGGTTTTTAAGCGAATCCGATATCCACCACAGCTCCAGGGTCTGCGTGCTCGGCTCTGAGCTGGCGGATATCCTCTTCCCACACACCAACCCCCTGGGCAAGGAAATCCGGATCGGCCCGGAGAAATTTCAGGTCGTCGGCGTTCTCAAGAAAAGGGGGAGCATGTTTGGCCAGAGCCGGGATAACTTCGTCGGCATTCCCATCACCACGCTGATGAAGTATTTTCCCTATGACCTTGCGAGCCTGGAAATCATCGCCACCCCCAAGAAACACGGTTACATCCAAGAGGCCATCGAGGAGATTACCAATATCCTCAGGAAAAGGCGGAAGGTCGGGTTCGGCAAGCCGAACGACTTCGCTGTCTTCACCCAGGATACGATGGTCGACCTCTATAATCAAATTACCGGCGCCGCTTACCTGGTGATGATTGTCATCAGCTCGATCGGTCTGCTCGTCGGCGGAATTGGCGTCATGAACATCATGCTTGTCTCGGTCAAAGAGAGGACGAGGGAGATAGGCATCCGGAAGGCCATCGGCGCCCGCTCGGCCGATATCCTCCAGCAGTTCCTCATCGAGGCCGTTTTCCTGACAGGAGCGGGTGGCATCCTCGGGATTATCATCGGCTTCGCCATCGCCTTCGTGGTCAAGGCGGCCACTCCCCTTCCCGCCTCAGTAACGCCCTGGTCAGTCCTCCTCGGTCTCGGGGTTTCCATTTCGGTTGGGCTTTTCTTCGGGATTTTTCCCGCCCAGAAGGCTGCTCGGGTTGACCCCATCGTCTCCCTCCGCTACGAATAGGCTCGCCTTTGACCTTCGAGGCAATCCGGCAGAAGATGTGTCGGCGTCCCGGCTGAACACTCACCTCGAATGAGCTTCTATTTTCTGAACGAGGGCCTCCCCGGCCGATTTGAGCAAGGCTTCGAGGTCCGCACCCTTGTCGACGACAATTTCGACGAGTGAAGAGCTCCCACCGCCCTTCCCCTTCGTCCGCTCAAGCACAGAGGGCATAAGCTCCCTCATGTCCATTGGAAGCGCATCAGAGCGGGCAAAAATTAGGTGACTCCTTGTCTCGCCCTCAACACCGTAAAGCACAGCAAATTCGCCAAGCTTAATGACATGGAGCGCCAGCAGTCTCGCTTCGTCGGGGGTTTTGTCCTTCAGAACAGAAGTGATGATTTTCCCAGCTGGATTTCGAGCTATTTCTCCCGCTTCAAAGGCCACCAGCTTTTCCTGGAGCTGTCTCATTTTCTTCCTCAGCTGCTTGGTCTCGGCCAGGTTCTTCTCGACAGCCGAAGGAACATCCCGCTCGTGGGAGGAGAGCTTCGTAGCCACTTCAACCAGCGCTTTGGTTTTCCAGGCATAATCTTCCACCGCTCGACGGCCGCATAAGAACTCAAAGCGGAGGTTGCCCCGGATCCTTTCCCATCGGATGATTTTTATCAAGCCGATTTCGCCCGTCCTTCGACAATGCGTCCCCCCGCAGGCGGAATAATCATAGCCTTCCACCTCAACAACGCGGATAAGACCTTCCTTCTTGGGTGGACGCCGCAGAGGGATAGAGGCTATCTCGTCTTGAGGAACGAAATAAGTCTTGATTTCCTTGTTTTCAAAAACAACGGCGTTGGCCCGGCTTTCAACCCGTCTGAGCCCTTCTTCAGAAATTTCCCGTAGACCTATCTCGAGAGTTGAAACCTCCTCCCCCAGGTGGAAGGAGCAGGTTTCGCCCCGCAGAAGCTCATAAAAGCTCTGGGACAGGATATGCTGGCCAGAGTGCTGCTGCATGTGGTCAAACCGCCGCGGCCAGTCGATAACACCGTGAGCTTTTTCGCCTTTCACCTCTCCAGCAAGGACGTGAACGACCCTCGGGCCGTCCTCGAAAACGTGGGTGACTTCTATTCCATTGATCTGCCCGCGGTCGTGAGGCTGGCCACCTGATTCGGGGTAAAAGCAAGTCTGGTCAAGGATAAGCGCCGGCTTCCCCTCGAATGAGAATCGATCGACGACCGTCGCCTCAAACTCCTTCTGATAGGCATCCTCGAAATAGAGTCTTCTCGTTTCTCTTCGTTCCTGCTCTGAGCTCTGTTGACCCATTGAACCTCTCTCCCCCACCTATTATACATAAATTTGGATCAGCTCACCTTTTCCTTTTTTTCATCCTCTGGCCGAAGAATCATGACCAACGCGATCAACAATCACTCCACAGACGGCGGTTAGACCACGATGATGCCCACGGAGCGGAGGGGGAAGGACAACAGGGCGTAGGATATTGGTGGGAAGTTCATAGGAGAGGGGAGCAAATCGAGCGAGATTTCGGGTCGAGAGATGGGCATAAAATTGGGTCTTATGCAGACGGGTAAGAGTCTAGAGGACAGAAAGAATTCTTTCGGTGATTTTAAAATGCTTTTTAGTTAGCCGGTCAAGGATTTCGACGCCGTGCTCTTTCACGAGCTTAAGGGCCGCCTCCTCCACCAGCGGCGAGCTTCCCTTGGGCAAGTCGATGCCAACATCCCGGGAGAGGAAATGAAGACGCTTGAGGAATTCAGCCCGTGCCAGGATCGAGGCGGCGGCCACGGCCATGTCCTCTTCCCCCTTGGGCTTTTGGACAAGCTCTATCCGCTTGCCCTTTTTCATTAAAGCATTCAAGACATAGGCCTTATCGCCGAACTGGTCGGTGATCGCCCTCTGGCAGGCCACTTCGCCAAGGATGTTCTCGATGACGCGGGAATGCCCCCAGGCCAGAATGCGGTTGAGGTTGCGGAGGTTAGCGTAGAGCTGGTTGTATCTCTCCGGGCCTATGGCCACGATAGAATACTTATAGCCCTTCTTGATGACTTCAGCCAATTCCCGGACGCGGCAGTCTGAGAACGTCTTACTGTCTTTGACTCCCAGCTCCCGCAGCACAGGCTCCTGTTCGTCGGGGAGGAAGACGCCAGCGATGACCAGCGGGCCAAAGTAGTCCCCTTTTCCCGATTCATCCGTGCCGATGCGGGCTTTTTCAGGCGGAAAAAGCTCGGCTTGCTCCATCGGCTGGCCCGGGCTCCTATCTTAGCAGATTCCGGGCTTTCGCTTCACGAATGAGGTCAGGCCGGAATTTGGGATGGGCGATATTGATCAGTGCCTTGGTCCGCTCCTGGAGGTTTTTGCCAAAAAGATAAGCTACCCCGTACTCGGTTACAACATACCTGACGTCGCCTCTCGTCGTAACGACTCCCGCGCCCTTTTTAAGAAAGGGGACGATGCGCGACATCTCCCCATCCTTGGCTGTCGAAGGCAGGGCTATGATTGGCTTCCCGCCTTTGGAGTGGGCTGCCCCGCGGATAAAATCGACCTGGCCGCCGAACCCGCTATAAATATAGGTGCCGATCGAGTCGGAGCATACCTGTCCGGTGATGTCGACCTCGATGGCCGAGTTGATGGCAACCATGTTGTCGTTGCGGGCCACGTTAAAAGGATGGTTGACATAGTCGGTAGGATGCGCCTCGAAAATCGGGTTATTGTCAATGAAATCGTAAAGCCGCGCGCTCCCCAGAGCAAAGGTGATGACGACCTTATAAGGGTGAAAAGTTTTCCGGGCGCCGGTGATAATCCCCGCCTCGATGGCTTCCATGACTCCGTCCGAGACCATCTCAGTGTGGATGCCCAAATCCCGCCGGTTGCTGAGCGCGGCCAGGACGGCGTCGGGTATGCCGCCAATCCCGAGCTGGAGCGTGGAGCCGTCCTCAATCAAATCCGCGATGTGCTTGCCGATCATCCTCTCGACCTCGCTGAACGGCTTCTTCTCGAGCTCTGGCAATGGCTCGGAGATTTCGACGATTTTGTGGAAGCGGGAGACGTGAAGGAAAGAATCGCCGAGGACGCGGGGCATTTTGTCGTTGACCTGGGCGATGACGATCTTGGCCTTTTCGGCCGCCGCCTTGGAGGCGAGCACCTCGACGCCCAGGCTCATGAAGCCGTGCTCGTCGGGCGGCGAAACATGGAGCATGGCCACATCGAGCGGCATCTGCCCCGATAGGAAAAGAAGCGGGATCTGGTGGAGAAAAATGGGCACGTAATCCGCTCGCCCCTCGTTGATCGCTTTGCGGTCAGCCGGCCCGACAAAAAGTGAGTTGTGCCGAAAATGACCCTCCATTTCGGGTTTAGAAAGTGGGTCCTCACCGAGCAGAAGGACATGGACGAGCTCCACATCCTTCAGCTCATCCTTTCGAGCCGCCAGGGCATTCATGAGGACGTAAGGGGTGGCGGCATTGCCGCTGATATAGACACGGTCGCCGCTCTTGACCACCGAAACCGCTTCCTCAGCGCTCGCGAGCTTTTTTTTATAATCGTCCACCCAGCTCATAGCCATCCTCCCATTGGGTTCGCCATTCGTCTCTTCCTTATTTTAATTCTTTTCCTTCTTCAGGTATCTGTCGATGTGCGATGCGGCCAGACGGCCGTCGCCCATGGCCAGGATTACCGTCGCCCCGCCGCGGACGATATCCCCTCCCGCATAAACGCCAGGGATGCTGGTGGCCATGGTTGTCCAGTCGACTTCGAGGTTTCCCCATTTTCCGACCTTGAGGTCGGGCGTGGTTTGGGCCATCAATGGATTGGGACTCTGACCGATGGCCACGACGACCATGTCCACTTCCGTGATAAATTCCGACCCCTCAATGGGCACCGGCCGACGCCGGCCAGAAGAATCTGGCTCCCCTAACTCCATGCGCAGACACTCCATGGCTTTGACTCGGCCTTGTTCGTCCCCGATGTACCGGGTGGGTGTCGTCAGGAAGTGAAATTCGATTCCCTCTTCCTCGGCGTGCTTGACCTCTTCCTCCCGGGCTGGCATTTCCAGACGGGACCGCCGGTAGATGATGGCCGCCAGTTCAGCGCCCAGGCGCTTGGCTGTGCGCACGGAATCCATGGCCACGTTGCCACCCCCGATAACAGCCACGCGCCTGCCTCGAAGGACTGGCGTGTCGTAGGTTGGAAAATCGTAGGCTCGCATCAGGTTCACCCGGGTCAAGTATTCATTGGCCGAATAGACACCGACGAGGTTTTCCCCGGGGATACGCATGAAGTTGGGAAGGCCTGCCCCCGTGCCGATGAAAAAGGCTTCGTAGCCGTCTTGCTTGAGGTCGTTAAGCGTGGCTGTCTTCCCGACAACGAAGTTCATCCTCAACTCCACACCCAGCTTCTCCAGATACTCGACTTCGGCCCTGAGAATGCTCTTGGGCAACCGGAACTCGGGGATGCCATAGACGAGGACACCTCCGGCCACATGAAGGGCCTCAAAAATAGTGACCTTATGCCCTTTTTTGGCAAGCTCACCGGCAACAGTCAGGCCGGCCGGTCCTGCTCCGATGACCGCGACCTTCTTCCCTGTGGGCGGCGGAATCTTGGGCACGAATACCTCGCCGGCGAGGCGTTCCACATCCGAGACAAACCGCTCCAAGTTGCCAATGGCCACGGGGACACCCGTAGCTTTCTTCAGGTTGCAAACTGCCTCGCACTGCGTTTCCTGGGGACAGACGCGGCCGCAAATGGCAGGCAGGCTGTTCGTCTCCTTGATGGTGCGAAGGCTCGCCGCGAACTCGCCTTTTTCGATGAGCTTGACAAAGGTGGGAATGTCGATAGCCACCGGGCAGCCAACGACACAGGAGGGGTTAGGACAATCCAGGCACCGCTGGGCTTCCCGGCGCGCCGCTTCTGCTTCCAGTCCAAGGTTGACCTCGCCAAAATCCTTATTCCTCTCTTCGGGCTCTCTCTCCGGCATCTTCTGGCGCGGAATTTTCATCCTTTCCTTCGCAGGAATGGCTTTCCGCAATTCCTTCCGCCATTCCCGCTCGTATTCGGCTTTGAGCTTGGCCTTGACCTCGGGCGAAAGCTCCTGTTTCTCACTCATTTTTCATTCTATCCTGACTATTTGACATTAATCCACCAAACGAGGCGACCTTTCAGGCGAGGCTGATGCTACCCTTGAAGCCCCCGTAGCGGAAGGGTGGACCGACGGGACTGGTTCCCCGGGGTGCGGGGGCTGAGGGCAGCATCGGCATCGCATCTATTTTTCCCTCTACCATCTTCAGTCAAACCGGTCTTTCTCCCAAGCCCAGAGCGACCGGATTTCATCCTCGAAATAGGACTTGCGCCGCCGAAAAAGCTCTTGCCAGTCGACGGTGTGGCCGTCAAAATCCGGGCCGTCGACGCACGCAAACTTCGTCTTGCCTCCATCCGTCAACCGGCAGGCACCGCACATGCCCGTTCCGTCAACCATGATTGGGTTGAGGCTGACGATGGTCTTTATCCCGACCGGCCGGGTCGCCTCGGAGCAAGCATACATCAGATAGGTGCAACCGATAGCCACGATACGGTCTATCTTCTTTTCTGTTTCGAGAAGAAGCCGAAGCTTCTTGGGGACATAATCCTGGCAATCAAAGGCGTTATCCCGGGAAGAAATATGCACTTCATCGCTCCATCTCTTGATCTTGTCCTCCCAGTAAAGGAGATAGCTCGCTTTAACATCGAGGAGCGCGATAACGCGGTTTCCTGCCCTCTTGAGCGCTCGAACGAGGGGATGGATAGCGGCAATGCCAAAACACCCCCCGGCGCAGAGGACAGTGCCGAAGTTCTTGATCTCGGAAGGTCGGCCGAGAGGACCGACAAACACGGGAATTTCGTCTCCAGCCTGGAGAAGGGAAAGCTTCTGAGTCGAGGTGCCGACAATCATGAACACCGAGGTCACGGAACCGCGGCTCTCATCCCAATCCGCGATGGTCAGCGGAATCCTCTCCCCCCTCTCGTCGGGCATGAGGATGACAAATTGACCGGGCTGGCTTTTGCGGGCGACTTCGGGCGCCTCGACCTCGAGAAGATGGATGTTGGGAACGAGACGTTCTCGGCGAAGGATCTTGGCCATTATTTCTCTCCCACATCTCTCAGCCGGCGAAGCCCCCGGCTCTCCTCGAGCAAGTTCAAGCTCCTGTAACGGTCCCTTTCTGCCCACAGACCAGCCATTGTCATCGCTTTCGGGTCACCGCTGGCTAGTGGAATGGGGTCTCGGCTCAAGAAAATCTCGGGGTTGCTTCTGGACTCGGCCATAAAGCTGGCTTTTCCCCTCTTGGAAAACTGCCGTGAAAGCGGTTCAAACCCTGGCCTGAGCCGACTGATTTCCTCAATGATAGCTGAAGAATTCTGGAACTCAAAGTTTTTCGCCCCGAGTCGCTTCGCCAGGCTGGAAACAATCCACCAATCGGGCCGAGCTTCCCCAGGGGGGTCGAGAGCTTTCTTGAACCTCTCGATTCTTCCCTCGCCGTTGACGAAGACACCTTCCGTCTCGGCAAAGGTTGTGGCCGGAAACACGACATCAGCCCACCGGACGTGGTCATTCATGTAGCAGTCCTGGAGGACGAGAAAATCCGCGCTGGAAGGGGGAAGGACGGGCAGCGGACCGGCAAGGTAGAGAGCGCCGAAGGCGCCTGTCTTGGCCCGCTCATAGATTTCTTCGAGGAATAGGAGGGGCTTTGGAGGCTGGAACAGGAGTTCAAGACCAGCCCGCTCATTGATTTCAGAAGCAAGCGGAATGAGGCGCGCTCCTATGAGCTGGGCTAAGTTCCACAAAGACCGGAGGCTGTGGTGCGAAGCTGGCGTGCGGCTCAGGGAAGGCCCCCAAAGGAAGAAGGTTTCGCGGCCCTGGCTAAGAAGCCGAACCACCCCTTCGATCGTCGCCCGGTCAGGAAGACCTGTCGCCGGAAAAGCCCGCGTCCCTCGGGCTAAGGATTCTCGCCATTCTTCGTACCCAGTGGCTCGGGGAAGAGGATTATTCGTCCTCATCTCCACCAGCTGCTGGGAAAGATAATCAATCAGAATGAACTCCCTTCCGAATTCTGGAATCAGATGGAACGAGGCATATCTTTTTAAACTGGCCTTTGGCTCGCCGAGGAGGATGAGCTTACCCCCGTTACGGAGAGCCTGATAGACTTCAAGCCAGATGATGGGATGGGAGACAGCCAGGTCAGCTCCCGCCACCAGGATGACCTGAGCTCTGGCCAGGGAACTCAGCTCAAAATTGAGCGGAGGTTCGAGGCCGTATTCTTTGAGCGTGGTCCAAAAAACGACTAAGGGCGAACTGGCCTCGAGACACGCAAAATTATTTGTCTGGAGGACATCGTGAGAGAACTTATTCAGAACATAAAGGTCCTCCAAGGAGACCTGGGCCGAGCCGACAACAGCGATTTTATCCTCTTTCAAATCCTTGAGCTTTTCGGCGGCGAAATCGAGCGCTTCTTCCCAGCTCGCCTCCTCGAGGCGGCCGTGGCGACGGACAAGAGGCACGAGAATCCGTTTCGAGCTGGAGATAACATCGCGGACCAGAAAACGGCCCTTGACGCAGACCTGGCCTCGGTTGAAGGAGTCCCGATTTCCGGCCGCGCTACGAATCATCCGGCCATCCCTCAAACTCAGGGTGAGCTCGCAGCCCAAGCTGCAAAGGGGGCACACTGTTGGGCGCTCTTCGTCCGGAAGAAGCTCTCCCCGTACAGCCCGCTCGGTGAGCGCTCCGGTGGGACAAACATCGACACAGGCGCCGCAGAACTGGCAACCCGATTCAATAAGCGGCCGGTCAAAAGCCGTGCCGATAATGGCCCGCGAGCCCCGAAACACAAACGAAATGGCCGAGGCTCCCCTGACTTCCTGACAAACGCGCACGCACCGCCCGCAGAGGATGCAGAGGTTGTAATTGCGGTCAAAAAAGGGATCCTCCCGCCGAACTTCAAAATCCCGGTAGAGGGCGGGGAAGTTGACCCTGTCCAGCTTCAGGGCTTCCACTACTTCCTGAAGCTCACAGCGACCGTTGTTCGGACAGAGCACACAACCGGTAACCTCGCCGACCTTGCGGATGGTCGATTTATAATCATCACAATTCTTCTTCTCCGAGCAGATGAGGCAGGCATGGGGATGCTCGGAGAGGATGAGCTCGAGGGTCTGACGCCGCATGGCTTGGAGTTCTGGCGTCTCGGTCACGACTTCCATCCCCTCCTCCACCCAGGTGGAGCAGGCCGGGGGATAACCCCGCCGCCCCTTGACCTCGACCAGGCAGAGCCGGCAGCCGCCAAAAGGCATCAGAGCAGGATGATCGCACAGCGAGGGAATATAAATTCCGCTTTCTCTGGCCACCTCGAGGACAGTTTTCTTGCCGCTGATTTCGAGCCGGCGACCGTTGATGGTGATGTTCATCTCAGACCTTCTCTCCTGCGTGGAGGCGGAGGATTTTCTCCCTCTTCTTCCCTGTGTATTTGGACACAGCCCTCACCTTGGGTGGACAGATTTCCAGGCAGGCACCGCACTTGATACAAAGGCTCTGGTCAATGACGTGGACCTTCTTCCTTTCGCCGCTGATGGCTTCAACGGGACAGCCCTTCTTGCAGAGCAGGCAGCCGACGCATTTTTCAGGCTCGATATAATAAAGGATAAGGTCCTTACACACGAGAGCCGGGCAGCTTTTCTCCTTGATGTGGGCTTCGTATTCCTGACGGAAGTAGCGGAGCGTGGTGAGGACCGGGTTGGGAGCTGTCTGACCGAGACCGCAAAGGGATGCTCGTTTCACGGTCATGGCCAGCTCCTCGAGCTGGAGAAGGTCCTTTTCTTGGCCCTGCCCCTGGGTGATGCGCGTCAAGATGTCATGCATCTGCCTCGTCCCGACGCGGCAGGGGACGCACTTGCCGCACGATTCCTCCTGGGTGAAATGGAGAAAATACCGGGCCACGTCGACCATGCAGGTGTCCTCGTCCATGACAATCATCCCGCCCGAGCCCATGATGGAGCCTGCCTTGGTCAGGGTATCGTAGTCGATGGGGAGGTCGAGCTTTTCGGCAGGAATGCACCCGCCCGATGGTCCTCCCGTCTGGACGGCTTTAAATTTCTTCCCGTCCTTGATGCCGCCGCCGACATCGTAGATGATTTCGCGGAGCCTAATTCCCATGGGGACTTCGACCAGCCCCGTGTTGTTGATTTTCCCGACCAGCGAAAAAATTTTCGTCCCCTTGCTTCCCGCCGTGCCGATCTGGCTGTACCACGCCGCTCCCCGGTTGATGATAAGGGGGACATTGGCCCAGGTTTCAACATTGTTGATGTTAGTCGGCTTTCCCCATAGCCCCTCCTGGGCCGGAAACGGTGGCCGTTGCCGCGGGAAAGCCCGTCGGCCTTCGATCGAAGCCATGAGCGACGTTTCTTCTCCGGAGACAAAGGCTCCCGCGCCCTCGACGATGTGGATATCGAAATGGAATTCAGAGCCCAGGATGTTCTTACCGAGCAGACCGCAGGCGCGGGCCTGGTCCAGGGCGAGGCTGACATGCTTGACGGCCAGAGGATACTCGGTCCGGACATAGATATAGCCCTCACTCGCCCCGATGGCATAGGCACCGATAATCATGCCCTCGATGATGCTGTGCGGGTTGCCCTCGAGAAGGCTGCGGTCCATGTAGGCTCCCGGGTCTCCCTCATCAGCGTTGCAGACGATGTATTTCGGGTTCGAAGGGGCCTCGCGGCAGATCTGCCACTTCTTTCCTGTCGGGAAGCCTGCCCCTCCCCTTCCCCGCAGGCCCGAAGCGCTGATTTCGGCGATGACCTCGTCAGCGGTCATGTCGAAGAGGACTTTGGCCAGAGCCTGGTAGCCGTCAGCCAGGATATAATCTTCGATTCTCGTCGGGTCAATGCGGAAGTTATTCTCGGTGAGCAGCCGCAATTGCTTTTGATAAAAGGGAATGTCTTTCTGGAGAGTAAAGCGCCGGCCCGTCTTCGGGTCCTCGTAGATGAAAGAAGGGATGATTTTGTTCTTAAGGATGGTTTCCTCGATGATGCGTGGAATGTCGGCCGGGGTCAGCTTCTTATAAAAAATGCCCTCGGGAGAAATGACGATATTAGGTTCAAGCTCGCAGAAACCATGGCAACCGGTGATTTTCAGGCCCACCGCGTCGCGCAAGTTCCGTTGGCCGAGCTCCTCCTCGAGAGCGGAAATGATTTGAAGGGAGCCGCTGGCCTGGCCGCAGGTGCCCGAGGAAACGATGATGGTTTTATCGTAGGCCGGACGCTGGCGAAGCAAATGAGATTTCCATTCTCCGAGCTCAGCCGGCTGGGTGATCCTCTTCATGGTCATCCTAATCTGAACCTCCGGCTTCCTCGAGGATGGATGCCACTTTTTTCAGGTTGACATGGGAATGGTACCGGCCATCGACGACGACGACCGGACCGATAGCGCAACACCCCAAGCAATTGACCGTCTCCAGGGTAAACTTTCTATCCGGAGTTGTTGCGCCGGCCACTATGCCCAGCTTCCTCTCCATCTCCTCGACGATCTGGACACCCCCGCGGACATGACAGGCAGTGCCGAGACAGACGGTCACGAGATGCTCTCCCCGGGGTTGGAGGCTAAAAGCCTTATAGAAAGTGAGGACGCCAAAAATCTCGTTGGGGCTCATCTTGAGACGTCGCGAAATCTCGACCACGGCCTCGGCCGGGATGTAGCCAAATTTCGTCTGGACTCGGTGGAGGATATGAATCAAGTCCTTCTGTTCACCCGGGAATTCCTGAAGGATCTCGTCCAACTCAACCATAGTCTCTCGAGCCCTCAGCAAGGGAACTGCTCTTTGAATTCAAGGTTGAAGCGTTCGGCGATGTTCTTCTTGGTGATGTGGCCGCGGCACATGTAGACTCCCCTGGCCAACGATCTATCCCTGGCCAGAGCTTCATCGATGCCCAAATCGCCGATCTCGTGGAGGTATCGAACGACGAGGTTAGAGAGAACCTTCGTCGAGGTCCGGCTGACCGAGGAGGTGATGTTGGGCACGCAGTAATGGATGATCCCCTCATCCGTGTAAACCGGATGCTCCAGGGTCGTCGGCCGACTCGTCTCGATGCATCCTCCGTGGTCGATAGCTAAATCGATGATGACCGAGCCTGGCCGCATGGTCTTGACCATTTCCCTGGTGATCATGATCGGCGCCCGCTCGCCGGGTCGAAGCACAGCCCCGATGAGGACATCGGCGACTTTGGTCATCCGCGTCAGGTTATACTTGCTGGCCATCAAGGTGATGACCCGGCCGGCCGTCATTTCTTCGATGCGGCGCAACCTTTCCATGTTATGGCCGAGGACGATGGTGTGGGCGCCCGCCCCGAGCAAAGCCCGGGTGGCACTGCGAGCCAGCACGCCGCTGCCGACGATGACGACCGTGGCCGGCGGAACGCTGACCACCCCACCGATGATCATCCCCCGTCCTCCCTGGTTCGTCTGAAGATAATGGCCAGCGATGACGAGGCACATCTGGCCGGCGATTTCACCCAGGTTCTCGTAGAAAGGCAGGAGTTCGTCCTCCTCCTGGATGATTTCGTAGCCAATCATGATAACGTTCTTTTTCAGGAGTTCCTCGACGATCGTCTTCCTGGCAATGGCCAGGTGATGAAACCCCATGAGAATCTGGTCCGGCTTGACCAGCTGGCATTCCTCCTGGCTGAGAGGCGAAATGTTGAGGACAATGTCGGAACGTCCAAAGACCTCCTCCTTGGTGAAAACAATGTTGGCCCCTTGAGACGTGTATTCCTCGTTGGAATATCCCGCCCTCAATCCAGCTCCCGCCTGAACGTAAACTTTGTGTCCTTTTTCGGTAAGAAACGACACCCCGCTCGGGTTGAGGCCGGCGCGGTTTTCAATTTTTGAGCTCTCGTTGATAACGCCGATGTTCATCGCCTCCTCCTAAAAAGAGGCCCTATATTACCAGAATCACTTGCCCAGGACAACACTATGAACAACCCCGGTTGGTACCGCAAAATACGCAGGCAAATTTATTTTTGGTGAACAATCCTGCCGCCGACAATCGTCATGACAACTTGGGCATCGATTATCTTCTCGGATGGAATCTCAAAGATGTTCCTGTCCAGAATGACGATGTCGGCCAGCTTTCGCGCCTCGATTGACCCTTTCCGGTCTTCCGCAAACTCGACGTAAGCACCCTCGACCGTATAGCCGCGGACAGCTTCTTCGAGGGTGATTTTTTGTTCGGGGAACCAACCCTCGGGATGTCGCCCATCGAGCGTTCGCCTTGTCACCGCGGCATAGATTCCCGTGAGCGGGTTGAGGGGGGCGACAGGCCAGTCTGAACCGCAGGCCAGCCTGACTCCGGCATCGAGGAGCGACCGGAAGGCGTACGTCGTCCGACATCTCTCCGGGCCAATCTTCCCCTCCGCCCAGCGGCCGTCGTCGATGGCGTGGTAGGGCTGGACGGAAGCGATGATGCCAAGCCGGCCCATCCGGGCGATGTCCTCAGGCCTGAGGTGCTGGGCATGCTCGACCCGCCAGCGTCTATCCCTGGGCCCATGGCTGAGGATGGTGCGCTCAAAGATACCGAGGATGATGGCGTTGGCTTTATCGCCGATGGCATGAATGGCGACTTGAAGCCCGGCCTTGTCGGCAGCGGCAATTCTCTTGTCCATGATTCCTTCTGGAAACATCTGGCTGTGGAGGAGGCCGGTTTGGCCAGGGTTATCGCCATAAGGTTCAAAGAAGAGCGCTGTCGAGGAGCCCAAAGAACCGTCGACAAACCCCTTGAGACCGCCGATCTTGAGCCAATCGTTTCCAAACGGCGTCTTCAAGCGAAGGCGCGCCAGAAGGTCGACTTCGGTCACGGGCAGGTAGAGGAAGATTCGACAGGTGAGCTTTTTCTCCTTGAGCAAAGCTTGGTAAACCTCGAAGTTCTCTGCATCCGCCATGTCGTGGACTGTGGTGACGCCACATTCGGCCGCATGACGGAGGGCGGCTTGGGCGGCCTCCAGTTTAGCCTCCAAAGATGGCTGAGGAATAACTCTTGCGACAAGGTCGATCGCCGCATCCTTCAGGATGCCCGTTGGCTCACCGGTCACCGGGTCCTTGAGGATCTCTCCACCCGGCGGCGCCACCGTCGTCCGCGTGATGCCGGCCAGCTGGAGAGCCAGGCTGTTGGCCAGGACCATATGACCGTCGTGCCGGTTGACGCAGACGGGATTATCCGGTGTCACGGCATCCACCCACTCCCGTCGCGGCAACTCCGGCGGGTTGAACTGCTGATGGTCCCAATCGCCGTTCAAAATCCACTCTCCCTTGCCAAGCTGGCGAGCTTTTTCTTCGATCCTGGAGACGAATTCCTCCCGGCTCTTCGCGTCGCGGAGCTGGATGCGGAGGAGAGAAAATCCACCCTCAAGAAAATGGGTATGATTGTCGATGAACCCGGGAAGAGCAAGCTGACCGGCCAGTTCGATAACTTGCGTCTTCGGGCCAATGAACCTTTCGGCATCCCGGTTTTTCCCGACGGCCAGGACGCTCTCTCCCCTGATGGCCACAGCCTCAGCCCAGGGGAGCGCCGGCGAGCCGGTCCAGACGGCGCCCCGGAGTAAGACAAGGTCAGCCATTTCTCCCCTCCTCCAACATCCCGCCAGCAGAAAGATCATGCTCAACATGCTCCAAAAAATAAAACCCGGCCCCCAATTTTTCTTGTTGCTCATTTTTGTTTCCATCGTCACTTAAAAATGCCTTCTTTCGCCGCGGCTCATCTTTCCTGGTCAGAGCCACAAAGATATGTCTCGCCTTCATAGCCGAAGGGTCGTCAGGTCCTCGGGAACGAGGAGCCGGCCGCGGAAATGCTTCCGGATTTCCCTGGCTATCTCGGCCTGAGAGAAATTAACCTCGCCCAGGAAATGGATGGGCACAAGGAATTTGACTCCAGCCTCCTGGCAAGCTTTTCCCAAATCGAGCGAGTTCGTGTGCATGCGGCGGAGCTCCGGGTATTTTCTAAAAACCCAGGCTGGAGCGCTACAGTCATGGATGAGGCAGCTCACACCACGCGCTTCCTCGAACAACGGCGGGTAGAGCGGTGTATCACCGGAAAGAACGACGTCCTTTTTTTCTCTTTCCCAATAAAAATGGTAGGCCAAAGAAGAAGGATGGTGGGGAACGCGAAAAGGCCGGACCGACCAGGTTCGACTCAGCCTATATTCCCTTCCCGGATGGAGAGACCTCAATTTGACCCTCATCCTCACCCTCTTCTGCCGGAGCCCGAAGATATCGAGGAGGCGACGAGCCAGGTCGATCGCTCGCGCCGAGCCATAGACGCAGATTTCTCCATCCTCGAGCATCAGGCTGTGGATGAGGGATGGCCAGCCATACACGTGGTCGGGGTGGACGTGGGTCAGGAGCACGGTCCCAACCTGACGGGGGTCAACCTTGAGCTTCAAGAGTTTCTGGATAATGCTCCCTGGACAATCAACGAGGACAACGGCTTCCTGATCTCGGAGGAGAAAAGAAGTATTGTCCCTCTTTTGAGTGGCGACAGAGCCGCCTGTTCCGAGAAAAGTGATCTCGGCCATCGATTTTCGGCTAATGATACATATAGGAAATCGGCCAAAAAATCAAACGCCTCACCCTCGCGGAAATGCCGAGGGCAAAACTCGACGGGTCCTCTTTTCGATTACTCCCGAACCATGCCCACGATCATGTGCTCTTCCTGCCGTGCCAGCCTCGCCTCATGACAACGTTTGGCGTTGACGATCATTTTCTCCGCGCCATTTGGCGACCCTCCAGGCCATCGGCTCATCCGATGGGGGAACCGACGGAACTGATTCCCAGGGGGTGCGGGAGTCGAGGACGGCTCCTGGCCACACTGGCGCAGGACTCATTCCCATCGCGGAATTAAAGACGTTTACGTTACGCTCCTCGGGTCCCAGGATTGCCGATAGAATCACCCGACGGGTCCTGTCGTGGTTCACCCCCGGCCAGGCTCGGAGTCGGGATTGCGAAGCCCGCTCGTTTCCCCAGCGAGGAAACTCGCTCCGACTCAGCCTTCGCTCTTCTCTCGCTTCGCTCGA
>CAYUKK010000088.1:0-4233 GCA_964445305.1 uncultured Eubacteriales bacterium | reverse complement strand
TCGACGCTCAGAGCATCGTTGTGGCCAGCACAGCCACCCGGTGGTACGGCCACGAAGGAGCGATCCTCCGCTATGTCTTCTTCCACAGCCTCGTCCTGGCCTCGCTCGTCGGAATCCTCGTCTTCCTCCAGGCCTATGTTTTCCCCTTTTCCCTCCTCGTCATCAAGTGACCTTCCCCCTTGCCGACGGAAATCATTCAAGGGCTTGATTCTTTGGCACCCAGCCTTTCCCTTTTTCCAGGATGTGCTCAACCCGCCATCCCCTCTTCTCCAGCTCCCGGGCGATAAACCGACGATGACAGCGCCAGGGAAAGCGCTCGGCACACACGACGGCCGACCTTTTCTTCGAGGCCAGCTCTTCTAATTTTTGGAGACCCGACTTGAACTCGGCTGTTCGGGTGAAGCTTTCGTAACCTTCACGACGGAAGCCGCCCAGCTCTGCCCCCAAATAAAAATAAGCCAGCCCGGCCTGGCCGAGCAACACGGCCAGCTCGTCTCGGCCGAAATGCTCAAGCCGGCTCACGGGAAATCTCCGAACGTCGACCACAGCCTCGATTCCGAAGCTCTTGAGCACGCCAATAAACTCCTCGGCTGACCGGTTACTCGTCCCTATCGTGTAAATCCATTTTTCGCCGCGCAACGCCATTTTCCCTCTCCATTATGGAATGGGGGCTTTTCATCGTCAATTCCTCTTTTCCTTTTCAATTCTCATACAGCCATCTCTTTAACTTCTAACCGCATGAGAATTTTTACCTTGGTGGAAGTAGAAAATCTTCACGGACGACGCAACAAGGAATCTGGGTTCACACTTAGGTGGGCTGGACGCCGGCCTGAAGCCATCTTGGCGGAGGGGTAGACCCGTCGGCTTGACATTTGCCGGCTTTCTGAGTATGGTATCTACCAGCCTTAGAAAGAGAGAACCCTTCAAAGAATAACGCGAGCTATTGACCTCCGCGGAGGACAATTGCATGACTAAGAAAATCGATTACGAAGAAATCGCTCGTCTCGTCAGCTTCTTGGAGGAAAAGAACCTGGCCCATTTTGAGCTCGAAGTCGAGGGGTTCAAAATCAAGGTCACCAGGGCGGTCCCCACTTTCCCCACCGCTCAAGCCTCTCCGTCTCCTTCTTTTCCCTCCCCGGCGGCAGAAAACTCGCCTGTCCAACAACCCGTTGAACCCGTGGCCCAGACGGACAACCTCCATTTCGTTACTTCTCCCATGGTCGGAACTTTCTACCGGGCCCCGGACCCCAATTCGCCACCCTTCGTCGATATCGGGGATGAAGTCAAGAAAAATCAGACCCTGTGCATCATCGAAGCCATGAAGCTGATGAACGAAATCGAATCGGATGTCGAGGGCGTCGTGATGGATATTTTCGTCGAAAACGGCAAGCCAGTCGAGTACGGGCAGAAGCTCTTCGCCATCCGTCCAACCACTTGAGCGGCTGATGTTCTCGAAAATCCTCATCGCCAACCGAGGCGAAATCGCCGTCCGCATCATCCGCTCGGCCCGCCAGCTGGGAATCAAGACCGTAGCCGTGTATTCGGAAAGCGACCGCTCATGCCTTCACGCCATCCTCGCCGACGAGAAAATCTGCATCGGCCCCGCCCGTGCCTCTGACAGTTACCTTAACATTCCCAGCATCCTCAGCGCGGCGGAAATCACCCAGGCCGACGCCATCCATCCGGGTTACGGCTTCCTGGCTGAAAATCCCCGCTTCGCTGAAATCTGCGAGTCTTCGGGCATCACCTTTATCGGGCCGCCCGCCTCCATCATCAAGCTCATGGGAAACAAGAACGAAGCCCGCCAGGAGATGAAAAAGGCCAAGGTGCCGATCATACCCGGGAGCGACAAGATCATCGACAGCCTGGCTGAAGCGAAGAAAACGGCCAAGAAAATGGGTTTTCCGGTCATCCTCAAGGCGGCGGCTGGCGGCGGCGGCCGAGGGATGAGGATTGCCCGTTCTCCCGCCCAGCTCGATGAGCAATTCGTCCTCGCCCAGAGTGAGGCCAAGGCGGCTTTCAACGACCCTTCCCTCTATATCGAAAAATACCTCTCCAATGCCCGGCACATCGAAATCCAGGTCGTGGCTGACAAGAAAGGGAACGTCCTCGCCCTCGGGGAAAGGGAATGCTCTATCCAGAGAAAACATCAGAAACTCATCGAGGAAACCCCATCGCCCTTCGTTGACGAGAAGCTACGCCGGCGGATGCTCAGTGCCGCCCAGGATGCCGCCCGTCATATCGGATACGAGAGCCTCGGCACCTTTGAATTCCTGGTCGACGAGAAGGGTAACTTCTATTTCATGGAGGCGAACACGCGAGTCCAGGTCGAGCATCCCATCACCGAAATGGCTTACGGCGTGGATTTAATTGAAGAGCAAATCCGGATCGCCGCTGGCGAAAAGCTGTCCATCCCCGAGGGTCTCAAGATGAGAGGGCATACCATCGAATGCCGCATCAACGCCGAGGACCCCGTCACCTTCAGCCCTTCTCCGGGCAAGGTCGATTTCTTGATTTTCCCGGGCGGACCGGGTATCCGCGTTGATTCGGCAGCCTACCAGGGTTGGCAGATCCCTCCTGATTACGACTCCCTGGTGGCCAAAATCATCGCGCATGCACCCAAACGCTCGCTGGCCATCAAGAAAATGCAGGCAGCTCTGGAGATGACGGCCATCGTCGGCATCAAGACGAATATCCCCCTCCACCTGGCCATCCTTTCCGATTCCGATTTCATCAATGGCGATTATGACACCCAGTTTCTGGAGAGGTTTCTGGCAAGAGATGGAACCCTTGACTACGCTGGGCGGCCTACCTCCCCCCGTCCTTAGTCGCAATGGTGACGACGAATTGTCCTCCGTTATCCCCGATGACGTTTTCGTTGATGCCGAGAAAGAGCCGGCCGGCCGCGGGCATGGTGACTTTTCTTTCGGCGCCGATGAAAAAAATCTGAGCTACTTCTTGTTTCCTTTCTTCCTTCGTTTCTTCGTCGATGATAACGGCCACGGAAAGGACGACTTTCCCGAGAAGAGCGCCCAGGTTTTCTCCCTGAATGGGCTGCTGAACCGTCTGGATGTTGTAGCCAGCTGGGCCGCAATCGGCATCTGGATTGCCCACCTGGAGGGTGATCCGGCCAGTGGCCTGGAAAGAGATTTCCTGTCCGGCATGGACATCGAGCCCCGTGTCAGTCCAGGCGACATTTCCCGGAACAACGATGACCATCTTCTTTTCTTCCTCCGCCTGGCTAACCCCGAACTCTTTCAGAGCATCTCCGGTAAGCCCATGCTGGAACCAGCCATCGCCGGAGAAAAAATGAGGAAGCAAGAAAAACATCAAGCTCAGCCTCGCCCCAAAGGAAAAAAACCTGGCTGTCGTCATCATCATCACTCGTTTTGCTTTTCCCGCCGTCTTAGCTTTCCCATCTGGAGCACGCTGAGCATGGCCTCGTGGAGGTGTCCGTTCGTGGCCAAGATATCAGCTCCATCCACTCTAAACTCACGGCCCTTAAAATCGGATACACGGCCACCAGCCTCCTGAACGAGGAGGGCACCAGCCGCAACGTCCCAGGGTTTAAGCTTCAGCTCCCAGAACCCGTCAAAGCGGCCACAGGCAACGTAGCTTAGGTCCAGAGCGGCCGAGCCGCATCGCCGCACCGCCTGGGCCCGAACGACAAAATCGTTAAAATGGTCAATATTATTGATCGGGCTTTCCCGCACGTCATAGGGAAATCCCGTGGCCAGAAGGCCGTGATTCAAATCCTCCACCTGGCTGACCTGGATTGGCTGGCCGTTGAGAAAAGCCCCTTGGCCTTCAATCGCCTCGAACATTTCTTCCCGCATGGGGTCATAGACCAAGCCAAGGACAATTTTTTGCTGGAACTGCAGGGCAATGGAGACACAAAAAATGGGAACCCGGTGGGCATAATTCGTCGTCCCATCCAGGGGGTCAACGATCCATAAGCCATCTTTTTCGGGTGGTCGTGACAACCCCTCCTCGGCCAGAAAACCATGGCCGGGGAAGGCCCGGGACAGGCGCTCGAAGATAACCTCCTGGGCCCGCTTATCAAAATCCGTGACCAGGTCAACTGTGCCCTTGTAATAGATTTTCTTTCCCTCGCCTATGCCTCGCTTGAGAAGCTTCCCCGCCTCCCGCGCCGATTGCTGAGCCTCAGCCAGGAATTCCTTCCAGTCTCCCATGGTTCAACTATCTTACCAAGTCTCCCCCTCCTTCGCAACG
>CAYUKK010000087.1:0-8588 GCA_964445305.1 uncultured Eubacteriales bacterium | reverse complement strand
TCAGTTCCACTTTTTCCACATCCCAAGGTTCCTCAAGACCCAAAACATACCGATAAAGCTCTGTATCTTGCATGACTCCGATCCTTTCGGAGCCATTTTATATCACCCTCGGACCCACAGAAAAGTCGGATGAACCTATTTTTTTAATTCCAATAGAAATAGGGGATTTGGAGAGGCTCGGGGTGAATCAGTATTTCACTTTGACGAGGCACAGGCCTCTGGCCGGAGCCGTAGGGCCGGCTAGGAAGCGTTTTTTTTGGCGGAAGGCCTCTTCGATTTGACCGAGTTCGACCTTTTCCCTTCCCACTTCAAGGAGTGTCCCGACCATCGTTCGAGCCATGTAGCGCAGGAAACCGTTAGCTTCGACGGTGTAGAAGATTTGAGCGCCCCGTTTTTTGATTTCGGAGTTATAAACCTCACGGACGGGGTGAAGGAGGCGGTTGGAGGAGAAGGCGGTGAAATCATCCTTGCGGACGAAGAGCCTGGCCGCTTGAGCCATCTTATCGACGTTCAAATACCCAGGCCAGTGAAGGACGTAGCGGAGGACAAAGGGGCTGATCCGGGACGAGTTCCAGATTCGGTATTGGTAGACTTTGGCTTTTGCCATCTTCCGGGCGTTGAACTCGGGTGGAACCCTCTGGATGGATAGGACACGCACATCCTCGGGCAAGAGGGCGTTGAGGGCTCGCATGAGCTCGTCTTCTTTGAGGCGAAGATTGGCCTTGAAGTTGGCCACCTGGCCGCTGGCGTGGACCCCGGCATCAGTCCTTCCGGCTCCAACAAGAGTTGTTCTTTTCCCAGCGAGCCGGGCAAGTGCCTCTTCGACAATTCCCTGGACGGTCCTCTTGCCGGGCTGCCTTTGCCAGCCCGAAAAGTCGGTTCCATCGTAGCAGAGGACGACCTTATAGTTGATTTCCCCCATCGGGCGCTACCATTTCATATAAACGAAGTAGATAAGATAATAAGAACGTTTTTTCAGCCATATTCTATTAAATCTATAGTTTATATAAATTTACTAATTTATTTTTCCGTGCTGAGACTTTCTCAGCCCAAAACTCATCGCCTCGAACCTTGGAAGAATGGAAGAGCTTGACTCTTGGCTGAGTCGGCCAGACCAGCCTGACATGTTTCCTTCCCTATTTCCTGAGCCTTACCAGGGCCATTTCAACTGCTTCCTCGGCTGAAGACGCCTTGATAACGCCCTTCATATCCCACGTGTCCAGGCCGATAACCTTCTTTCCGTAGATATTCCCGTAGGCGATCTCGGTCAGCGTTCCATACTCGCCATCGATGGCGATGAGCACATCCGAATTCATGGCCACCAGTGAATTCCGGGAATAGCCCATTCCAGTGGCGATGGGAATGTCGATATAGGGGTTAGCCTCTTCCGGGGCACTGCCAGGTAATATTCCTAAAGTCAGCCCGCCGGCCTTCTTGGCGCCCGAAGCGGCTGCCGCCATCACGCCGCCCAGCCCGCCGCAGACAAGAATCGCTCCTGCCCGGGCGACAAGCTCGCCCACCCGGCTGGCCATGTCGAGATGTTTGGCTTCGGGGTTGTTCCCGCCGATGATGCCGACGCGAACTCTTTTTCTCCACTCGGTCATGGTTTTTTTCCTTTGCCCTTCCTATTTAGCACACCGCAGACCTCTTTTCAATCAGCCGGAGCAATCCCAAAAGGGAGAGGGAAGCATTTTTTTTGACCCTAACAAAGCTCTCCTTTTGAAAACGGGTGCCACGGCGCCAGTCCCCCCTGGCGGCCGCAGGAAGGGGGTTTCCCGGGGGACGGGTTTGGCTGCGCCATCGCCATGGAGGCAAGGTTGAATGTCTGGCTCGATTCGATTACAATTGGCCTCGGCTCGATGGAACGGAATTTCTGAAGAAAAATGGCTTCAACCCCAGCCCGCTTTTTCAGAGCGAAGGAGGGACACGATGGCCGAGTTTTTTGAAGCGCCATGTCTGACTCAAGAAGAAAGAAAAAAGCTAGCCGAGGAGGTCGAAAAGAGGATTGCCGACCGCATCAAGGCCGGTTTGCTGACCCAACGGGAAATCAGGGAAATCGAAGAGATGAGGCTCAAGCCTCTTCCTGATATCCAGGATGTCCAGGATGTCTACGAGAATCATCTTTTTCGGGCCGAGAAAAAGAACAGGGAGGAGCAGGGTCCTCAGAATTCCTGAGAGGAGGGCGCGATGGAGAAGGTAAAGCTCGATATAGAAATCGATTACGATCATGTCAATGTCGCTCGGATCATGGAGGCCATCAAAAGCCACGCGGCGGGCTCTTCCTCTTCCCTCCCGGAGGAGCCGAAAGCAGAGCCCGGCGGGCCGGAGGGGCCCACTCCACCCGCCGAACGGGCTTCCCGGCGTTCGAAAGTCAAACGCCTCCTCCTTAAACTCATGACTCCCTTCGCTCCCCTCATCAAACTCCTCATCCTGCCTGTTTATGAGGAGCAAAGACAAATTTTTCTTCGCCTCCACGAGACGAACAAGCGGCTCGACGCGCTCACCTCTCGACTGGACGCAGAAATGGAGAGGGCAAGCCGAGTCCGTGAGTATGTCAAGCTTCTCCACCACCTGGCCCATAACATCGTCGTCGAGATGAGCAAGCTCAAGATTGAAGAGGAAATGCTCAAGACGAAGACGCGGGTGCTGGAGAAAGATTTCACGACGCTGACGCGCCGAGAGAGGGAAGTGGAGAAAGAAATTTTCAAATGAACAAGAAGGGATGAAGAGGAGATGGAGGTTCACCAGTTTGCTACTTCCTTGAGTTATGGGGATGCCATCTCCGACGAGATGATGGAAATCCAGAAAGTCCTTCGCCAGGCCGGATACCGGTCGGAAATTTTTACCCGATTCTATGACACCCGCCTGGCCGGTCTGGCCCGAGATTTTAGGGAGTACTGGCGATTCAGCTCGCCGGACAATGTCGTCATCTTTCATTTTTCTATCGCTTCGCCCGTCTCCAAGATGTTTTTCCGCGTTCCCGATAAGAAGATCATGATCTACCACAACATCACTCCCCACGGGTTTTTCCTGGACAGCCATCGCATCCTGGCTCGGGAGTGCTATAAGGGGCGTCTGGAGGTCAAGCTCTTTGTCGATAAAGTCGACCTGGCCCTTGGCGATTCTGAGTTCAACCGCCAGGAGCTCGAGGCGGTGGGCTACCGGAGGACGGGCGTTTTGCCCATCCTTATGGATTTTCCCAAGTTCGACCGTCCCGCCGATGTCCTGACGAAGAGGCTCTTCGACAATGGGAAGACGACTCTCCTCTTCGTCGGTCGTATTATTCCCAACAAGAAGTACGAGGATGTCCTCAAAACTTTCTATTTCTATAAAAAGCACTTCCATGCCCGCTCCCAGCTCATCATCGCCGGTGACTACCGTGGCCAGGAAAGATATCTCTATGGACTCCATCTCTTCCTTGACAAGCTCGACCTGGCCGATGTTCATTTCACCGGCCATCTCGAGTTCGAGGAGCTTCTGGCCTTCTATGAGCTGGCCGATGTCTACCTCAGCCTGAGCGAGCACGAGGGGTTCGGAGTTCCTCTGCTCGAAGCTTTTTACAAAAAAGTGCCCGTCATCGCTTTCCGGGGGGGCGCCGTCGAGGAGACCATGAACGGCGGGGGGATTCTCCTCCACGAGAAGGATTTTCTGAGGACAGCTGCGCTCATCGACGCACTTTTGAAGGATGAAAAGCTGCGCCAATCTGTTCTGGCCGGTCAGGAGCGGGCGCTCAAAAAATACAGCCGCGATAATCTGAGCCGTATCCTTCTCGGCTACATCGAGGAGGTGAGCCGCGGATGAGGGTTGACCAGCTCGTGCCGGCCTTCCATCGCGGCGACGCCATCGGCGATGAGGCGGCGTTCCTTCGTCAATTTTTCCGCTCCCAGGGATACACCTCGGATATCTATCGGCTGACCTGCGATCCGGAGCTTGAGGAAGAATCGCAGGCTTTTGACTCCTTTCCTCCACCCGAGCCGACCGACATCGTCCTCCTCCATTTTGCCCTGCCCTCGGCGCTCAGCCAGGCTTTTGGCCGTCTGCCGTGCCGCAAAGTCCTCATCTCCCATAACGTCACGGCGGCGGAGTTTTTCCACGGCTACAGCGAGGAGATGGTCAGGCTGGCCCGACTCGGACGCGAGGAACTGGCCGCTCTCGCTCCTGTCGTTGATGTCGGGCTGGCTGATTCGCCCTTCAACGCCCGGGAGTTAGCCGCCCTGGGATGCCGGCAGGCCTTGGTCTTTCCCCTCTTTATCGATTTGGCGCGATATGAAAAACCCATCGACAGGTTCATCTACAAGTTTTTCCGCGATGGGCGGACCAATATTCTATTTGTCGGGCGGGTCGTGCCGAACAAGAAAATCGAAGACCTCATCCGGGTCATTTTTTATTACAAGAAATATATTTCCCCTCTTGTCCGGCTCATCGTCGTGGGCAAGACCGCCGCCGTGCCCAAGTATTTTCAAAGCCTTGTTCGGTTCATCGATGATTTTTTCCTCCAGCCGGAGGAAGTCGTTTTTGTCGGCCATGTCTCCGATGAAGAGATGTTCGCCCTCTACCGCGCTGCTGATGTTTTTCTCTCGCTGAGCGAGCATGAGGGTTTTTGTCTGCCGCTCATCGAGAGCATGATTTTCGATGTCCCCGTCCTGGCCTATCGTTCGACCGCGATTCCGGACACCCTGGATGGGGCGGGGATTCTTCTTGACGACAAGAATCCGGCTCGTGTGGCTGAGCTCATCGACGTTGTTGCCCATGACAGGCTCCTCCGCGACAAGATTCTGGAAGGCCAGCGCCGACGTCTGGAGAGGTTCAAACGGGAGGGACGGGAGCCTTTTCTTCTGGAGCTTGTCGAGCGGCTGAGCCCCTCCGAAAAGAGGCAGCCATGAGGATTGCTTTTGTCGTCCAGAGGTATGGAGAAGAGGTCATGGGTGGCTCTGAGCTCCATTGCCGTCTCATCGCCGAGCGATTGGCTGCTTCCGGTCATGAGGTGACCGTTTATACCACGACGGCCAGGGATTACATCACCTGGAAGAACGAATACGCAGCCGGCGAAAATCAGCTCGGCGGCGTCAGAGTCAAGCGATTTCCCGTCGAGCGACCGAGGGATATCACTTCCTTCAACAGCTACTCCGACTGGATCTTCCATCATCCCCACACCGAGACGGATGAGCTCGAATGGCTTGATCGCCAGGGGCCGCTGAGCCCCGAGCTCGTATCTGCTTTAGAGAAAGAACAGCCGGCCTACGATATCTTTATTTTTTTCACCTACCTTTATTACACGACCTACTGGGGTTTAAAAAAAGTTCAGGGCCGAAAGGTGCTTGTGCCGACAGCCCACGATGAGCCGGCCTTGCATCTGGGGATCATGCGGGAGGTCTTTGCCGCCCCCCAGGCCTTCATGTTCAATACGGCCTCGGAGAGACGGATGCTGGGTCGGCTGTTTTCCTTCGAGCGAAAGTACGAAGAAATTGTCGGCGTTGGCGTCGATTTTCCGGACGAAGGGCAGCTCGACCGGAACGCTTTTTGGCGGAGGCACAACCTCAATCCACCTTTTCTTCTCTATGCAGGCCGGATCGAGCCGGGCAAGGGATGCAGCGAGCTCATTGATTATTTTCTTCGCTTCGCCGCATCGCATCCCGAGCTAAGCCTTGTTCTCATCGGGAATCGACTCATGGCCCTGCCGTCGCATCCGCGCCTCCGCTACCTCGGTTTTGTTTCGGCTGAAGAAAAGAACACGGCCATGGCCTCAGCGACACTTACCGTCCATCCCAGCCATTTCGAGAGCCTGTGCATGGCCGCCCTTGAATCCCTGGCTGTCCGCACCCCCATCCTCGTCCAGGAAGCGGCCGAGCCTCTCAAGGAACATTGTCTTCGCGGTCAGTGCGGCTTATACTACGGGAGTTACCGGGAATTCGAAATTGCCCTTAGCCTGCTCCTTGAAGACGAGAGATTGCGCCGGGCTCTCAGTGAGAACGGATTCTCGTATGTGAGCCAGAACTATGCCTGGCCGATAGTCATGGGAAAATACGAGAGAATGCTCCGCCACCTCGTTTGACATCGGAGCCTGGTTATGTTAAGGAATAAACGAACAGGGGCGATAAAAGCAAGATGGCCTTTGTTAACCACGTCACCAAGCAGTTAGCCATCAAAATCGTTTATTATGGTCCAGGGCTGAGCGGCAAAACGACAAACCTCCGTTACATTTATTTCAAGCTCGATTCTTCCTCGCGGGGCGAGCTCGTTTGCCTCGAAACGGACATGGACAGGACTTTTTTTTTCGACCTCCTGCCCATTCGGGCCGGACTCATCGGCGATTTCAGGGTTCATTTCCAGCTGATGACGGTGCCCGGGCAAATTTTTTATGAAGCGTCCCGCAAGAATGTCCTCCGTGGTGCGGACGGAATTGTTTTTGTCGCCGATTCCCAGATTCCCCTCCTCGATGCCAACCTGGAGAGTTTGGATAACCTGAGACGAAACCTCCTTGAGCTCGACCGGGACATTTACGCCATCCCCCTCGTTTTTCAGTACAACAAGCGCGATTTGGATAACCTCATCCCGGTCGAAACCTTTAACCGGCTTCTCAACCCCAGGAACCTGCCCTATATCGAGGCTTCGGCCATCAACGGCGTCGGCGTTTTTGAAACGCTCAAGGAAGTGGCCAAGCTGACCGTGCCGTTGGTCAAAGAGCAGGTTTTGGGGCCAAAGCCAAAAGTCGAAAAAGAAGAGGTCAAGGCCGCCGAGCAAGGCAAGGTCAAGACGGAGGTGGAAGCGAAGAAAGATGTCGAGGTGGAATTCCTCCCCTCCGAGCAAGAGGCCGACGTCCGGGTGAGAAAATATAAGCTCCGCACTCTTGAAGAGATCGAGCAGGAACTGGAAAAGCTGTCCCAGGAATTTTTGGAAAAGCCGAAAAAGCCAAAGCCATTTTGATACAATCTTAACCCCACCGCCGTCTTTCCTAAAGAGCCGTCATGCTCGTCAAAGTCCACAGCGCTGCTCTCCTCGGGATCGACGCCTACGTCGTCGAAGTCGAAGTTGATATCTCCCTCGGGCTTCCCGGCCACGTCACGGTTGGCTTGCCCGACGCCGCCATCCGGGAGAGCAAGGAAAGAATCAGGGCTGCCCTCAAGAATTGTGGCTTTGAGTTCCCCTCGCGCAAGCTGACGATCAACCTCGCCCCGGCCGACAGGAGAAAAGAAGGCTCTGCCTTCGACCTTCCCATTTGTCTTGGCCTCCTGTGCTATCTTCATGCTATTCGGGAGGAGAGTCTCCGGAGTTATCTTTTCCTGGGTGAGCTGGCCATGGACGGCCGTCTCAAGCCAGTCCGCGGAGTTTTGGCGGCAGCTCTTCTTGCCCGCAAGGAAGGCTACCAGGGTATCGTTGTCCCGAAGGAGAACGAGAGAGAGGCTGCCCTTGTCCGAGGAATCGAAGTCTTCGGCGTGGAGAACCTCGTCCAGGTCATCAAGCTTCTCAACGAACCCGGGAGCATCGCGTCCTGTCAGGTAAGGTGGGAAGAGCTTCTCGTCCCCACAAGTGCCGATGGTGACTTCAAGGATGTCAAGGGTCAGCAGCATGTCAAGCGGGCGCTGGAAGTGGCCGCGGCCGGGTTTCATAATTTGCTCATGATTGGCCCGCCAGGAGCTGGAAAAACCATGCTGGCCAGGCGGTTGCCAACTATCCTGCCGCCCATGAGCTTCCAGGAGATGATCGAGGTCACCCAAATCTACAGCGCGGCTGGCCTGCTCGGCGAGAGGGGGTTGATCAGCACCCGACCCTTCCGCTCTCCCCATCACACCATCTCCGATGCCGGTCTTATTGGCGGTGGACTCGTGCCAAGGCCGGGGGAGGTGAGCCTGGCCCACAACGGCGTTCTCTTTCTTGATGAGCTTCCGGAGTTCAGGCGCCGGGTTCTTGAGGACCTCCGTCAGCCCCTCGAAGACGGCCAAGTGACGGTAGCGCGGTGCGCCATGAGCGTGAGTTTTCCGTCGGCGTTCATGCTCGTCGCGGCCATGAATCCCTGCGAGGATGTTTTCCGCGGCCTGGGCCGCGCGGAGACAGATTGCACCGAGGCTCAGAGGGGGCGTTACTATGCGAAAATCTCCGGCCCTCTGCTTGACCGTATCGATATCCAGGTCGAGGTGCCGGCTGTTAAATTCCGGGAGATGATTGGCCGGGAAGCGGGGGAGTGCTCCGACAAAATCAGAGACAGAGTCTGCCGGGCCCGGGAGAAGCAGATGGAACGGTTCCGGGGGAAGAGAATCTACGCTAATGCCCAGATGGGGCCGCGCGAGATCAAGGCCTACTGCGCTATCGGCTCGGACGCCCAGAGGCTGTTGGAGGTAGCTGTAGCCAAGCTGGGTTTGAGCGCTCGCGCCTATGACCGCATCCTCAAGGTCGCGAGAACGATTGCGGATTTGGAGGGAGAGGACGCCATAAGCACCGTGCACGTGTCGGAGGCCATCCAGTACCGGATGATGGACCGGTATTATTGATGCCGATGACATTGACCAACCGACGGAAGGAGAAACGCAAAGCAGATTCGCCCCTTAGCTGAATTGGCGGTCTTTTTGAAAATTTTTTGGCGAGAGTGAGAA
>CAYUKK010000086.1:0-6555 GCA_964445305.1 uncultured Eubacteriales bacterium | reverse complement strand
GCGGAAGATGATCGGGTGGATTGCTTTCTTGATGTTTATCATGCCGCCCCTTTTCTTTTTCCCCGGCCTGGCGGCTCGAGTCCTTGTCCCCGGCATCGAGAACGCCAAGGAAGTCTATGCCATCATCAGTTTGAAAATTCTTCCCATCGGCCTGATGGGCTTTGTCCTGGCAGCGGTCATCAGCTCGACGATGTCAACCTTGGGTTCGGAATTCAACACCCTGTCGGGTGTCCTGACTCGAGATTTTTATAAGAAGAAAATAAAGCCGGGTCTTTCGGAGAAGGAGGAGGTCTTTCTGGGTCGTCTCTTTACCATCATCATCGGCGTTTTGACCATCCTCCTCGCCGTTCTCTTCAATTCCCTCAAGGGCTTTAACCTGATGGATATCATGTTCCGCATTTTCAGCGCCTTCGGGCCGGCGATCATGATTCCGCTTGTCTTCGGTCTCCTCTTCAAGAGATTCAATGCCCGGGGGGCTCTTTGGGGAGTTGTGGCCGGCTCCCTCATCGGCGTTTTGCTCGTCCTCGCCAATTTCTTCCTTGTCCAAATGTTCGTCGAGGAAATGAGAGTCAACGCTCGCCTCGATTTCTGGCTGCGTAGCGCCTGGAATTCAGTGGCCACGGTCCTCAGCGTGGCGGCGACGATTCTGGGCATGTGGTGGGGCACTCGATCGCGACCGACGCCTGCTGAAGAGATGGCTCGGCGGGAGGCATTCTTTGCGGATTTAGAAAGGCCATTCCTGTTTGAAGGCCAGGAGAGGAAAGCTTTTTCTCCCTTTGGGGTCATCGGCCTGACGCTTATCGCCTTCGGCCTCGCCTTTGCCGCCGTCTCTTTCCTTGTTCTCCTTTATTATCAAGATGGGAGGGCATGGAGAATCGACCTCACGGTCGCCGGCGTCCTCATTTTGCTGGGTCTCCTCATGCGTGTGGCCAGACCGGAAAGGTAAGCCCGAGCCGTAGATTTTCCCCCGTACGGCTCAAGGCTGCACGATCTGAACCCCCAACGTTCTGCTCGTTCCCATTCAGATATTGAGCTTAATCTTTTCTGGTTTTCCCGAAGCCAGGGATTTGTGGATTGCTTCAAGAACCGCTGTCGTCCGAACGCCGTCGCGGACGCTGACGTGGGGCTCTGTATTTTTTTCGATGGCCAGGATAAACCCTCTCACCGCCGCCGGAAATGCGCCTTGCCATTCGTCGAAGACCTTGTAGTTGAGGAAGGTGCGAGGGCAAACGAATTTGTCCTGGGTCATCGCGTCCACGGCTTCGGCCTGACGGTCAATGTGGAGAGTTCCCTTGCTGCCGATGAGCTCCATGTAGGAATCGGGCATGTAAGGAGAGGTGTTGGGATAAATCCAGACAGCCTCGAACGTGGCCAGCCTGTCTCCTTCATACGTGACGAGGGATTGGATTCCGTCATACGTGTTGAAACCCTTTTCGACGAGAACCTTTTTGACTCCTCTGGCATAAGCTTCAACGGGGTCGGCGTCGAACCACCAGGTGACAAGGTCGATATCGTGGCAGGACAGAAACCAAGCCGGCGTTGTGCGGCTCGACCACGTGGCCAGCATTTCGGTGGGAACATAGAGGGGGTTGTTCTTTCGAGCGTAAGCAATCATCGGTTCGCCGACCTGGCCGTTCAGGACCATCTCTTTGACTTTATGGTAGGGAGAGAGCCAGCGGTGATTGAAATCGATTTGGAGTTTTTTCCCCGTCTTCTGGACGACGCGATAGACTTCTTCCGCCTCGGCCTGGCTTGTGGTCAAGGGCTTCTCCACAAACACATGGCAGCCGGCTTCCAGGGAATGGATGACCGGCTCGGTGTGCAGGTTGTCCGGAGTGGCCACAGCGACAGCGTCCAGTTTTTCTTTTTTGAGCATTTCCCTGTAGTCGGCATAGAGTGCTTTGACGCTAAACTCTTGGCCGCTCGCGGAAAGCCTTTCTCCGTCCGGGTCGGCCAGTGCAACGATAGTCACCTGAGGCTGAAGCTTGAGGACACGGCCGACAGCGTTTCCCATGATCCCGCAGCCTATGATGGCGAAGCGGATAGCCATCTTTCTCCTCCTCAAAAGAATTCTCTCATCAGGGCAGAAAAACGCCCTTGATGCCTTTTTTCTCTTCTAAGGCCGAAAAGAGTTCCGACCAGCGGTCAAGGCTCCCCCGGTGGGTGATGAGTGGAGTGGTCTCGATCTTGCCCGAACTGAGCAGCTGGATGGCGGTCTCCCAGGATGTGAAGGAAGTGGACAGGTTGAAAATGAAGGTCAACGCTTTGAACATGGAGGGGTCGTAAGGGAAAGCAATCTCGCGCTTGCCCGTGAGACCGATGGCCGTGAAGCGGCCGAGTTTTCGCAGGAGCTCGATGCCCAGAGAGATTCCGCCGGCTGAGCCGCTCGCCTCGACGACCACATCGACCCCTCGGCCGCCGCTCATATCAAGCCCGAGGGCGACGACATTTTCTTTCTGGACGTTGAGGACGTAATCGATGCTCCGGATTTTCCGGGCAACGGGCAGGCGAAGACTCTCATCGGCGTCGGTTCCGACGAGCATGACCTTGGCCGCGCCAGCGGCCTTGGCGGCCATGGCGGCGAGGAGCCCGATGGGGCCCGGACCAATAACCGCCACCATGTCCCCCGCTTCGACCCGGCCTCTTTCGAGGACGTCGGTGACGACGTTGGCCATTGGTTCGACCAGAGTGGCTTCTTCGAAGGTGATGTTATCTGGCAAACGGTGGAGGAGTTCAGGCTCGGGAAAGCGCATGTAGGGGGCGAAACAGCCATCTATTCCCCAGCCAGGAGACCTTTTTTCCGGGCAGAGCTGCCGGTTACCCGTACGGCAGAGCCAGCATCGACCGCAGGCCAGGGTGTGGGGTTCTCCGACGACTCGGTCGCCGGGTTTCCAGCCTCGAACGTTCTTGCCGACAGCGGCGATCGTACCAGCGAATTCGTGGCCAAGGATGACCGGCGGCCAGTAAGGAAACTCATCATGGTAAATATGGAGGTCTGTGCCACAGATGCCGGCTGCTTTGACCTCGATGAGGACCTCGTTATCCCCGATTCTAGGCACGGGAACTTCTTGAAGCTCGACCAGGCCTGGTCCCTTAGCCGTCTTGACCAGAGCTTTCATGGTTTTTTCTTTCATCCGAGTCCGCTCCATCGGTCGATAAAATAGAGGAGGGCCAGTGCCGCCCGGCTGATGTCAGCGATAGCGATGTGCTCGTCCACGGCGTGAGCGCTGGTGATTGAGCCAGGTCCGAAAACGACAGCGGGGATACCAAGCTGTTCGGTGTAGCGCCAGGAATCGCAGGAGGCGTTCATGAAAGCGGGGGCGGTCGAAATGCCAGCTTGTCGACCGGCGCTGACCAGGGTTTCGACGAGCGGATGGTCAGCGGGTATAAAAGCAGGGTCGCTGTTGAGCATGTTGTAGCGGATTTCAGCCCGGTAAGGGGCCACGGCCTGGCGGAGTTTTTCCTGAATCTCGTGCCGACGATAAGGGGGAAGGAAGCCGAAAACTCCCTTGAGCACAGCCTCGGAAGGAGTGGCGGCCGGCCAGTTGCCGGAGTGGAGCATTCCAAACGTGACGGGCATGGGGTTGGGGTGGTCAGCGATCATGGGGAGGGAGCGGCGAGAAACAGACAGGAGTTCCTCTCTTACTTTTTCGATAGATTCCATAGAATTAATAGCTTCTTTAAGAGCGCTCACCGTCGAGCCGGGACTGCCGCTGTGCCCGGCCACGCCGTGGGCTGTGACCTCGAACCAGACGGCACCGCGGACGAGATGGGCGACCTGGAGCTCGACGGGCTCCATGACGATGGCTGCATCTGCCTGGAGACCCTGTCTGACGAGGAGGAGAGTGCCGTTGCCGCCGCACTCTTCCTCAACGACGAAATCCACGATGAGGTCTCCTCCCGGCCGTAAGCCAAGGTCCCGTAGCGTTTTCAAGACAAGCCAGAGCGTGGCCACCTGCCCTTTGGCGTCGCAAGCTCCCCGTCCGTAGACCTGGCCCTCTTGGACCCTCGGGGAGAAGGGATTTTCCTGGCCGGGTGAGGGAGGCACGACGTCAAGATGCGTGTTCACGGCGAGGGATTTTCCCTTGCTCCGGCCCTGGATTTTGCACCTGAGGTTGGCGGTTCCCCCATAGGTAAAATTTTCGATTCGGAAGGAATAATCGGGGTCTTCCATGAGGCTATCGGGCAGCGGGATGAGCTCAGCGCCGTCAACGAGATTTTCCACCCTCTCCTTGAGGTAACAGCCGATTTCCCTTTCGTTTCCGCGCGTCGAAGGGAATCGAATGAGGTGGGTAAGGAGGTCGACAGCTTGATCGAGATTCCGGGAAACGGTGCTCTCAAAGGGTTGCTTTTCCATCAAAATTCTGTTAAAAAGCAAAAGATATATCGTATAAAAAATCCGATTGATATTATATAGAATTTATGTTATATATTCAAACTCAATTTCGGGGCAGCGAGGACGAGACATTCATGATTTATCCATGAGCGGGGTCCAAAGATGAAAAGGATTGCCACTTTTGGTGAAATCATGCTCCGCTTGTCCCCGCCAGGCAGGGAAAAGCTCTTCCAATCCCCGTTGCTCCATACCTGTTTTGGCGGCGGCGAGGCCAATGTCGCCGTTTCCCTCGCCTTTTTCGGACATCCGGTGCGCTACATTTCGGTAGTGCCCCCTAACGAAATCGGCGAGGCGGTGGTTCGAGAGCTGAAAAAATATGGAGTCGATACGAGTTTTATCGTCCGGCAGGGAAAGAGGCTGGGCGTCTATTATGCGGAGACAGGAGCAAACCAGCGAGCTTCGAAGGTCATTTATGATCGCGAGCACTCGGCCATCGCCGAAGCTAAGCCCGGAGACATTGATTGGCAAAAGGCCCTCGCCGATGTCGACTGGCTTCATACGACAGGCATCACCCCGGCCATTTCCGCTTCTGCGGCCGAGTTGACCAGAGAAGCGTTAACCAAAGCCAGGGAAATGGGGATTACCGTTTCTATCGACTTCAACTATCGCGGCAAGCTCTGGAAATATGGCAAGAGCGCTCCTGAAATCATGCGGGAGCTGGTTGCCCTGGCTGATATAGGAATGGGGAATGAAGAGGATTGTCAGAAATCGCTCGGCATCCGAGCCGATGTGGACGTCGCCAAGGGCAAGCTCGACTTGGCCATCTACGAGAAGTTAACGGCGGACGTTCTCGACGCCTTTCCGAATTTGAGCCGGGTGGCCATTACGCTCCGCGAGAGCTACAGCGCCGACCATAATACCTGGTCTGCCTGCCTGCGGACCAGGCAGGGGTTTTTCGTCGCCCAAAAGTACGACATCACGGATATCGTTGACCGCGTCGGCGGTGGCGATGCTTTTGCCGCGGGTTTAATCCACGGGCTGGATATCTACTCCGAAGATGCCGTCGCCCTGGAGTTCGCAGTCGCTGCTTCCTGTCTCAAGCATTCCATCCCCGGGGATTTTAACCTGGTCGCGGAAAAAGAAGTTCTGGCCCTCATGGAAGGAGAGAAATCAGGCCGGATTCAACGATAAAGATGACTCCGGTAAGGAGGCCTCGATGCGACGGGATGAAGTCCTGGACATTATCTTAGCGACGAAGGTCATCGCCGTCATCCGGATGGCCGATTCCCAGAAGCTCATCAAGGTAGCAGAAGCCATCCAGCAGGGGGGAGTGCGGGCGCTCGAGATTACCATGACCACGCCTTCCGCCCTCGAAATCATCAGCACCTTGTCCCAAAAGAAGGCCGCCGGCATGCTCATTGGCGCGGGCACAGTGCTGGACGCGGAGACAGCCACCCAGGCCATCCACGCTGGCGCCGATTTTGTCGTCTCACCCGTTTTGCGGGTCGAGTTGATTCGGACCTGTCGGCGGTACGATGTTTTCGTCGCCGCTGGAGCCTTCACGCCGACGGAGATTCTTACCGCGTGGGAAAAGGGAGCCGATGTGGTCAAGGTTTTCCCGGCCACTTCTGTCGGCCCTAAGTATTTCCAGGACATCAAGGGACCATTCCCTCAAATCCGGCTGATGCCGACCGGTGGTGTCAATCTCGAAAACGCTCGGGAGTTCATCCGGAGCGGGGCTTGCTGTGTGGCCATTGGCACGGCGCTTTTAGACAAGAGAGCGATTGAAAACGAGGACTGGGGTGTGTTGACGCAGAAAGCCGCCGCGCTCATGGATTCGTTGAGGTGAGAAGATACCATGAAGAAAAAGAGGACAACCGAGGATTGGCTCGAACTGGCCCGGCGCTTCGAGCCCGGGTGTATGAACTGGCAGGCGCCTGTGGTCTGGGACCACGGCCAGGGTGCGGAGATCTGGGATGTTGATGGCAAGCATTATTATGACTGGACTTCCGGCGTGCTTGTGACCAACGCCGGGCATGCTCATCCTCGTCTGGCTGAGGCTCTCGCCAAGCAAGCCAGCCGTTTGCTCAACACCTTTGACTTCCCGACCCCTGAGCGTCTCACCCTGGCTCAGAGGCTCATTGAGCTGATGCCAGCCGGGCTGACCAAGGTCATCTTCATGACCACCGGTGCCGAAGCCTTGGACGCAGCTTTGCGTC
>CAYUKK010000085.1:0-2798 GCA_964445305.1 uncultured Eubacteriales bacterium | reverse complement strand
TCCAAGGGGAATCTTCAAGGCTTCGGCAATTTCTTCATAAGTCAGGCCGCTGTAGAACCTGAGCACGACAATCTCGCGTAAGCGCTGGGGAAGGCTCTTGAGCGCTGACCGAGCAAGATTCTTGAATTCTACCTCTCGAGAAACATCGGATGCCAAAATGGAGGCCGAAGTCTTGATTTCGGGTTTTATTCCGCCCGATTTCAAAAGATTCCTGAGCTTCTCCTTTCTCCAGTAGGAACGGCAGGCGTTCACAGCTATCCGGGTGACCCAAGGAGGAAAAGGATAGGCGGGGTCGAATTTATGGAGATTTCGGATAACCAGGAGCCAGGTATCCTGGAGAAGGTCTTCGGCGGCGGCCGCGGATTGAACGAGTTGCAAAATGATATGATACAGGCGGTCCGAATGCTTCCGGATGAGAATCTCTATGAGGTCAGTATGGCCAGCCTTGATTTGGCGAATAAGAACGGCGTCTTCAGGCTCAATCGCCTTTTCCACTTCTGGCGCAACTTCCTCTCTGCTTCTTAGAATACTTCCCAGAACATATAAAAAGCAATGATCCGGTGCCGCCAGAGCTTGCAGAGTCATCGACCGTTTCCTTTCCTCTTTCCTCTTGAAATCATCTTTCTTCGTCCTTCATCCCTATTACGCGGGAAAAGAGTTTTTAGTTCGGTAACAATCCGCCAGCGGGCTGTCGGAAAGGAGGGAGAATATTTAAGCCTTCCAGGTTGCTTCAGGCTCCTGGAGTCGGCCCCATCTTTCGGATATCCTTCATGACCTTGACTTCCCCACGGCCGTGGATTACCATTTTTTTAGAGTGAGAAGCATTCTTGGCTTTAAAGAAAGTGTGTTTCGCTTGCCAAGAACCGCCGAGAAACTGAGGGACAACACGCCTTTCATCGGGGGCAAGGAGTTTGAATGATGAAAGAACAACAGCCAGCGCGGATTCTTATCATCGAAGATGAAGTGGTGACGGCGCGCCTTATTAAAAGGAAGCTCGAGCAGGCCGGCTATGGTGTTGAACACGTACGGGATAGCGAAGTTGGGATCGGCCGGGTGGTTTCTGAGAGCTTTGACGTTCTCATCATTGATTATTCTCTCCCCGGGCGCAATGGACTCGAGGTCATCCGAATTCTGGAGGCTAAGGGCATCTTTCCGCCGACCATCATGGTCACGGGAAGTGGGGATGAGCGCATTGCTGTCGAGGCGATGAAGCTCGGGGCCAAAGATTACATCGTCAAGGATGAAGAGGGCCGCTATCTCGAGCTCTTGCCACGGGTCGTGGAAAGGATTATCGCCGAAAAGAGCCTTCTTTTGGAGAAACAGAAGGCAGAGGAGGAACTCACCGAAACCCAAGCCCGCTACAAGGCACTTTTCGAGAACACGCCTCTTGGCCTCTACCGGACGACACCCGATGGTCAGTTCCTCGATGCTAACCCTGCTCTCCTCCAACTTCTTGGTTTGCCGGACAGGGAAAGCCTTTTCCGGATGAATGCGATGGATTTCTATAAAGATCCTGTCGACCGGTCGCGGTGGAAGGATAAAATCGAACGGCAGGGAATTGTCAACAGTTATGAAATGGAGATGGTTAGGCTCGACGGCGAGACCATCTGGGTGGAGGACAACGGTCGGGCCATCCGCGATTCTTCAGGGAAAACCCTTTATTATGAAGGAAGCCTGCAGAACATCACGGAGCGGAAAAAAACAGAAGAAGAATTCCGCCGCATGCTCGTTGCCAACGCCACCCTGGCCGAGCTGTCGAACGCTCTTCTTTCCTCTGAGACCATCGAGGACATCTCCAAGCTTGTGCTTGACAACGCGCGGTCTTTAACGGGAAGTGTTCTCGGCTATGTCACTTACATTGATGTCCTGACGGGGCATCATATTTGTGCGGCCATGACGGCCGAGATTGGCGAGCTCTTTCAGGTAAAAGAGAAAGAGGATATGTCCGGCAAAATAACCGGGCTGTGGCGATGGCCGCTCGAGACGAAAAGGCCGCTGCTCAGCAATTCCGCCTCGGAAGATCCCCGCTTTGCCCTTCCCGAACCCAGAAAAATTCCCATCATCCGGCTCATTTCGACCCCTGTGGTGCTGGGCGATAGACTGCTCGGCCAGATCTCGGTGGCCAATGCCAGCCGGGATTACACCGAGCTCGACCTGTCGACGATGGAACGTCTGGCCTCTATCTATGCCGTGGCCATCGAGCGCTGGCGAGCCGACGACGCCATCGTCCGGGCCCGGGACTTCTACACGACCATCCTGGAGGAATTCCCGACGCTCATCTGGCGATCTGGCCTCGATGGCCAGAGGGACTATTTCAACAAGACGTGGCTCGGGTTCACGGGGCGGTCCCTCCAGGAAGAGCTGGGCGATAAATGGCTGAGCGACGTCCACCCGGAGGATGCACCCTATGTCCTGAGGAACTACTTGAACGCCTTCCGAGCCCGAAAGCCTTTTGAGACAGAATTCCGCTTGCGGCGCTACGATGGAGTGTATCGGTGGGTCATCGATAGCGGCCGGCCCTTCTTTGACCTGGAAGGTAAATTCGCCGGCTTTATCGGCACGTGCCTGGACATCACGGAAAAGAAGGAAATAGAAGAGCAGTTGCGCGACATGAGCCATCGCGATGGTATGACGCAGCTTTTCAATCGGGCCTTCTTTGAGGAAGAGATGGCTCGGATCGAGAAAAGCCGGCACTACCCTGTAACCATCTTGATGGTCGATGTCGACGAGCTCAAAAAAACGAACGACACCTACGGTCATGCCGAGGGCGATAAGCTCCTCCTTCGGACGGCGGAAGT
>CAYUKK010000084.1:0-2766 GCA_964445305.1 uncultured Eubacteriales bacterium | reverse complement strand
GCCCTCATAGGTAATAAGGAGGAGAGGTCGCTCGGGTGTGCTCAGCGCCCGAAAAAGACCCGTGTAGAACCAGCTCTGGATGATCCCGGGCGCATAGAAGCCCCACTCCAGTTCGGGGTTAATTTTCTTAACTTCGCCGTCAAGCCAGCGGGCAATCGCGGTCACCTCCTCTTCAAGGGCTTGATAATAATCCCGGAGGAGGCCCTTTTCTTTGAGCCAGGAGAAGCGAAGATATTGGGGAACCCGCCGTGCTTCGGCACTCCATTTTTGCCGCTCGAGCAACGCTTTTTTGCGTTCCTGAAAGACCTCAAAGGCAATGGTGTCGAAGGTGTAAGCTTCGCTCAAGGCGACGGTGTCAAAATAATAAAGCTCGAGATCCCAGATCATTCCGATGACGGTATCTGGAAATTCTCGGCCGAGTTTAGCAATCTCGATGGCCAGCGGGAGGAAAGCTTCCTTCCAGTAGGTGCGGTCAAGGGGGGACGGAAATCCTGCTTCTATTCCCGAGGCAGAGACAAGCCGGGAATAGTTTTTCTTTCGATAATAGGAGCCATAGGGGAAATAGGAACCCAGGTACATCTTGAGGCCGTGAGCCTCCATGGTCTTGATGATAGAACGGATGTTTTCGAGATAGACTTTCTTGGATTCTTCGTTTTGTAACCCCTCGTAGGGGGAAACACCCAGCATTCCTTCGACCAGGTTAAACCCCGCCGCCTCGAGATAGCCGGCGATTTGCTCCACGGATTCGGGACGGCCAAATTCCTTTTCCAGGTGGAAAAAGACGCTCCGGATTCTTTCCTCCGTCAGCTTCTTCAGGACGGGATGGCGGATGGCCAGGCGCCTTTTTTTCCCGCGGTCAAAAGAGAGGTAATCGTGCGTCGAAGGGGGCGCGCTCGGGGGGAGAGTTCCTTCATCGAGGACAACCTTCTCTGGACGGTCTTCCCATTTTTCCAGCCGATCGGCTCGTTTCAAAGGAAAATGGGGCCGGAAAACATCCTTCCCCCTGGCGAGGTTTTTGATGTAATCGAAAAGGTTTTTCTCGAAGATGGCGTTTTCTTCGATTTCTCCAGGGGGAAGGGAAGGCTTATCCGACCACCGGGTCGTGTAGCCGTTCATTTGGGTCAGGTATCTCGGCAGAAGGATGACATAGCCTTTCCCTGATTTGCCGACAGCCATCACCGCCACCTCATAGCTTCCGCCAAGATAGACCCCTTCCCTGCCTTTCTGACCGGATTTATCCGCCGGATAAAATCCATCCATGCGGAGAGACGTCTCGAAAGAATAAAGAGGGATGCACAAATCAGGGCTTGGCTCGGCAAGCAGGCTGAAGCATTTGCCGCCGTATATCCTTTCCACTCCTGCGCCCAGAGGCGTTTCTGGCGCAACTTGAAGCTGGGGATAATCGAGATAATAGGAGGAGGGGACAAGAAAGCTTTTATAGCCATGGACAGGGTCAGCCAGGGATTTGCCCTCAATCCGAACAGAAAGCTTCAAGTCTTGGAGGAGACGATTGAGGATGGCCCGGTCGTTTTCTTCTGAGGAGTAGAGAGCCACCAGGATGCCTCCCTTCCGCACATAATCCACCAGGAAACGCTCCTCGGCCAGGGACATCTTTGCGGCTGAAGGGAAGGGATGACGGCTCGAGGCGAGAATGATTACCTGATAACCGGCGTCGCTGGCAGTCAAACCGGGATAGAAGCGGCGATAGTCCAGCTGGAATTCGGGCGGGACAAAATGGCGAAAGAAATTTTCAAAGACGATAGGGTCAGTGACGAGATAATCGACGAGGAGAACTTTGATCTGGGAAAGACAGGGGGTAATGAGAAGCAGAAATAGGCTTAGCATTCCCGTGAGTTTCTTCTTCATGATGCCTCCTCTTTCGTTGAAAGATGAAGCTTGAGGGCTACGCTATGATTTTTATTAAAATGGGTAATTCCTTGTCAATGCGTCTGCCGCTGTTTGTCATGGAGGTTAGGGTTACTACCTTCCAGCTGTCCTCGGAGACAGGGCCTGGGAAACGGCTGGGCAAAGCCCGGGTGGTCTTTCCGAAGGAGGCAAAATGGATGGTGAGGAAATTTTCAGAGTAAAAAAGGCGCACGTCGACGCGCGGCGCGTAGTTCTTGGCCCAGAGATAATGTCGGATTATCAGGGAAGGCCGCTTGGCCCATGGGCGCAATTCCTCGAGTGAATCCTGGTCCTGACGTCGCCTGAGCGCTGGAGGTTTATTTGCCCAAGGCCTGACAATGACATCAAGCGAGAGAGAAAAGGGAGAAAAGGGCGCCGGGCTATGTTGTATTTTTTGGCTGAGTCCCTATAATAGTCCGCTGGATAAAGCTCATTTCGGGAAAAGGAAAAATGGACAAGCAACAAAGCGATCGAAGACGGCCGAAAGGACAGCCCTTTGATTACATGAGAAGAGATGCTGAGTCTTCAGGCGATGAAGAGATGAGTTGAGCGATGAGCAAAGCAAAGTTATGGCTGCTTTTTGGCCTTCGCTTTTTTCTTGCCGCTTTCTTGCTTAGCGCTCAAGAAGAGCAGGGAGCAGAAGAGAAGGAGAAGAAGGAGATTCCGCCATGGAAAGGCAACCTTTCGATTGGTCTTTCCTTGGCCAGCGGGAACACCGCCTCCTCGAGCTTTTCCTTCACTTTTGCCACGGACGGTTCGATAAGCCCGAAAGCTCTTTGGACCAACAGAGGTGTCCTCCTTTTTGGTCAGACAGATGGCAAAACGAGCGCCGAATCCCTCCAAGGCCTGACCCGGCTTGAC
>CAYUKK010000083.1:0-2950 GCA_964445305.1 uncultured Eubacteriales bacterium | reverse complement strand
TCCTGACCGAGGTCGCAAATTCTTGTCATGACCATGGCTTTCATCAACAAAGCCTCCCTTTGAGGATCAATCAGGCTCTTTCTCCGCACCCCGTTGATAATAACCCTGGACCTTTGGCAATAAGGCTCTTACTCTCGCCGCGAGCTCCGTCTGGCCCTCCTTCTCAGTTTGTTTCTCGATGGCTTCAAGGAAAGCCTGGACCGTGGCTGGCGGACAGTGAAGCTTCTGTTGAGGAAGCTCGCCGAGCTCGCCTTCGATCAACCCAACGAGGCGCCCGACCACCTCCTCGTCTTTCCCCGCCAAGAGCTCGGAAATCTTCCGGCCCTTTATTTTCTCCGTGAAGACAGATGCGGAAGCAATGGTCACGGCGCAACCGAGTGATTGGAACGTGGCCGCCTCGACGACACCGTCCCTAACTTTAAGATAGAGCTCCGTTACGTCGCCGCAAACAGGGTTAACGATTCGGCCGAGGCCATCGGGATTTTCGATTCGGCCCACGTTGCGCGGATTCTGGAAATGCTCGATGACGGCCGCCGAATAGCCGAGGTCCGGACCGGTCTTTGCCTTATTCATCGATGACAATCTCAATCCATATTCTCCATCATTGCTTTTCAAATGGCAACTCTGATGCGGCTGGGCAACCCGGTCAGAAGCTTCGCCCCGCTGAATTCAGCTTTTTCCTCAAAATGTCTGACCTTCAACGGAACAAACTTGGCTTCCCCAGAGGGAAACAGGTGCGCGCCAGCGCCAATCGGGATACCTTTCCAGGCCACGGCGGCATAGGGAAAATAGGCAACTTCTCCATAAATCCTCTCTATCTCGTAATGGGCCATTGACCTTGGCCCATAAAGAGCACCCTATTCCAAACGAAAGCTAGAGCTTGCGCCATGAAGCGCTGCAGCCAAAGTAATGTATCTGAAAATAGACGGCAAGACCTCCGCAATCAACCGAAATGTCTTATCATTGGCGAGTGCTTCCATTTATTTGAACCACACGGGAAACTTGACGGCAGGTATGGTTGAAGGAAGCCAAAATGAGGGTGCCAATAACCCTCAAAGGAACCGGCTGGCCTCCCCTTTTTTCTTCATTCTTTTCCCCCTGCAAAGGCCAGAAAAAATGGTGGAGCTGACCGGGATCGAACCGGCGACCTCTTGACTGCCAGTCAAGCACTCTCCCAACTGAGCTACAGCCCCACCACGGTCAAGATATTATTACAGGAAGACCGTTCTTCCGTCAAGCACAGGAGTCAACCCAAATTTGCCGTAGAGAATTATCATCACGCGAAAGTGCTTGATAGGGTGGTTAATATATAAAAAGCAAGCTTTCGATAGCGTCTCGGAACGCCGACCCGAGCGTGCTTCGGAATCCCAACCCCGAGCCTCCACACGCACTCTCCCGATGTTGAATCTAAGGCCCGCTAATCGTCCTTGGGGAATTGGGGGAACAGGCGAGGGGTTTGGGTGAGGAAGCCCGTCGAAGCCTGAGCGGGCATGGTTTCTCGAGCGAAGCGAGAGAAGAGCGAAGGCTGAGTCGGAGCGAGTTTCCTCGCTGGGGAAACGAGCGTGCTTCGCCATCCAAACCCCGAGCCTGGCTGGGGGTGAACCACGACCGGACCCGGCGGATGCTTCGATCGGCAATTTGGGATCAACTACGAAGCGGCAATATGTTAGGGCGTCAGCTCGTGCGACCCCAGACCCATTATTCGCTCCCTAAACATTGGCTACTTCCGGTTGAGTTTCCTCGCCCCCGGGAAAGCTCGAGTACCTCGAAAAGCATTCGGCCGACGCCGAGAATTCCACAGCTACTCCGGCTTGTGGCCGGCCGTCCTGGCCAGTGCTTATCCGCCCTTTTCGTCGCACAAGGGCGGGGCGAATTCCCAATCAAATCAAAACATCTTTTTCCCAGCCGAGCTTGACCAGCTTGATCTTGGTGGGGTCGCTCGTGCCCAATTTATAATTCTTATCGGCGCTATAAATACTATCGGGTGGCGGGGAGATGGGCCATTCTTCGCCTTTAAAAAGGTTGCGCTTAACCTGGCAGATGCTCAGGCACACCGTATCGACCGCTACCGGGTCAGTAGAAACGAGGATGCCCCCATAATTCCAGCGGTGAAGGGGATTGATCTGGGGACCAGGGCCGAAATAGGGCCGGAGCATGTCAACGATGATCAACCTCGTCTTCCCCTTGACATCGGGAAGAAAAAAAACCTCGCCCAGCTTGGAGCTCTCCGCTCCGTGATACCGGGAAGGCTGAGGGGTAAAATTGATGTAATTTTTTATCGATACGGCGATGCCGGTCAAAGTGTGGACTTTGACCGAAGGAACGTTGATGAGGGCGGTGCACCTGGCCACAGGCAGGCCTCCGTCCTGAGCAAGAATGCGCTCCCTGGCCACGCCCGCCCCCTCCACTCTCCGGACGATGGCGTCAATCACTGCTTGCTCGGTGTGGACCCGCATCCAGCCGCAGCGGGTGAACTTAACGCCCACCGTGTCCTCGGGTTTAATAAACCTGGCCCATGCTTTGGCGGAATCCTTTTCCCCTGTAAATTCGGCTAAAGCGGTATCGACCATCTCCTGAACTATCGCCGCATTCACTCTATCCCCTTCCCCGACTGCTCTTTCGTTACGGATGAGGACAACAGTACTCAGTGGGGCTTCGGCGGCGAACGGAGCCGCTCTCGACCCCTTGGTTCGAGCGAACATCTTCCCATCTTTTCCATAGAGAGCGGCGCCCAGCGCGCCAAAAGCCGCTCCCCGGAGGAAGTCGCGCCGGGTAATGCTTTCTTTGTCCTTCATGACTCACCCTCCCGTAACCCTTTTTCTTTCCTTATGTTCTGATAAGCCTCATGGGCCAGCCTTTGACAGAGAGAGCGCCCTTCGGCCTCAAGAATTATGATTGCATATTTGTCTTCATGCCGAACCCCGGCCCATTTCCCCTTGTCGATTTCTTT
>CAYUKK010000082.1:0-7696 GCA_964445305.1 uncultured Eubacteriales bacterium | reverse complement strand
GGGTGAGAAAGCCCGTCGAAGCCTGAGCGGGCATGGTTTCTCGAGCGAAGCGAGAGAAGAGCGAAGGCTGAGTCGGAGCGAGTTTCCTCGCTGGGGAAACGAGCGTGCTTCGCAATCCCAACCCCGAGCCTGGCCGGGGGTGAACCGCGACAGGACCCGTCTGGTGATTCTATCGGCAAATCAGGGTCTTATGTGGTTGACTTCGGGATAGAAATTCGATAATTTCTATCCACCGCCATGCCTGATGAATGAATCCCCGTAAGGAGAAGAATTATGACTTTCCGTCGAGCTTTTCTTAGGCGTCTCTCCTGGCTTGCTCTTTTTTACTCGGTCATCGCTTTCGCCCCCCTGACATTCGGCCAAGCGCTCAGCCACGAGCTCTTGAACTCCTTCAAATACAGGGCTATCGGCCCAACGCGCCAGAGCGGTCGTTTTGTCGACTTTGCCGTTCCCGAGGGCCAGCCCTACACCTTCTACGCAGCCACTGCCTCCGGCGGATTGTGGAAAACAATGAACAACGGTCTCACCTTTGAGCCCATCTTCGACCACGAGAAAGTCTTTTCTATCGGCGATATCGCTGTCTCCCCTTCCGACCCGAATATTCTGTGGGTGGGGACAGGCGAGGCCAATAATTCTCGGAGTTCCTACTGGGGCGACGGCGTCTACAAATCCATTGATGCCGGCCGAACCTGGAAAAACATGGGGCTCAAGGAGTCGCACCACATCGGCCGAATCGTCATCCATCCCCAGAACCCAGATATCGTTTATGTGGCTGCGCTGGGCCATCTCTATTCCGAAAACCCGGAACGTGGACTCTACAAAACAACTGACGGTGGCCAGAGCTGGAGCAAAGTCCTTGATGTGACCATGGAAGGAAGGAGTATCGGCGTCGTTGACGTCGCCATGGACCCGACGAACCCTGACATCCTTTATGCGGCTACCTACGACCGGCTGCGGAAACCCTGGACTTACATGCTGGGAGGACCCGGTAGCGCTCTTTATAGGACGAGCGATGGGGGCAAGACATGGACCAAGTTATCGGGCGGCCTCCCCTCCGGTATTCTTGGTCGCATCGGAATTGCTGTTTACGCCAAGAACCCGAATATCCTCTACACTTGCATCGAAAACGCCAACAAGCCGGGCATGTCACCCGAGGAGCGCTGGCAGGAGATTCTTCAAGGAAAATCGAGCGCGGGGATGGTGGATGGCGAGGTCTACCGCTCTGACGATGCGGGAGAAACCTGGCGGAAAGTGAGTCCAGAAAAGCTGAGCATCGGCGGCGCGCCAGGATATTACTACGGCCAGGTCGTCATCGACCCTAACAATGACCAGGTCGTCCATGTCCTCAGCGCCGCTTCCTGGGGAACGAGAGACGGGGGCAAGACCTGGCAGCGCCGGCCGCTCCGGTTTGGCGGCGATGACCACGCCCTGTGGATTGACCCGAAAGATTCCAACCATATGCTCCTCGGCTACGACCATGGCATGGGCATTACCTACGACGGAGGGAAGACATGGTATCATCCAGACCATCTTCCCCTGGCCCAGTTCTACGCCGTGGGTTTCGACATGGCATATCCCTACAACGTGGCTGGCGGGCTCCAGGATAACGGCTCGGTCATGGGACCGAGTACCAAGAGAGGCGGCGGCCCCGTCCTCCTTGAAGACTGGCAAACTGTCGGCGGCGGCGATGGCATGTATAATGTGTTCGACACGAAAACCAATCGGTTCCTCTATAACGAATCGCAGTTCGGTCCACTCGTCCGGATAGACCTCGTCACTGGGGAGAGAAAGAACGTGGCCTATCAGAACAAGCGCGCTGATTTGCGTTGGAACTGGTGCTCACCCATCCTCGTCTCTCCTCATGATAGCGATGTGATCTACCATGGCGCCAACATTTTGGTCAGGTCTTCCTATCGAGGTGAGGTCTGGGAAGAGATCAGCCCCGATTTAACAACAAACGACCCGACTAAGCTTCCCACGGGGAAAGGAGGGGACGGCAATATCCAGTACTGCACGATCACGACGATCGACGAATCCCCGCTTGAGCCAGGAGTCCTCTGGGTGGGCACAGATGACGGGAACGTCTGGGTGAGCCGCAACGGAGGAAAAAACTGGACGAAGCTCAACGACCGCATCGTCGGCAACCCCGGCTACTGGGTTAGCCGGGTTGTCGCCTCTTCCCATGAGGCAGGCACGGCCTATGTTGCTTACACTGGCTATCGCCATGACGACTTCCGGCCTTTCCTCTTTAAGACGAGCGACTACGGGCTGACCTGGGTATCATTGATCGGCAACCTTCCCGAGGAGCCGATTAACGTCATCCGCGAGGACCACAAGAACCCTAACCTCCTTTTTGTTGGCACCGAGTTTGGGGTTTATGTTTCCATCGACGGTGGAAAAATATGGAACAAGCTCAAGTCCAACATGCCCACCCAGCCAGTCCATGACATCAAGATTCATTTCCGCGAGAATGACCTCATCGTCGCCACGCACGGCCGCGGCATCTTCATCACCGATATCACACCGCTCCAAGAGCTGACGGCGGCCGTCCTGGCCAAGGATATCCATTTTTTTAGCATCGAATCGAAAGTCCGCTGGGTGAGCAACCGGACCAACCATTCGAGCTCGATCAATTTTTCGGGCGAAAGTGAACCAAACGGGATAGTTGTCCACTATTATCTCAAGAATAAAGTCCAGGACGATGTTAAGGTGCTCGTCTATAAGGGAAATCAGGTCATCCATGAGATCAAGGGCGATAATACCCCCGGATTGCACCGGGTTGTCTGGAACATGACCTGGCGAAGGAAACGCACCGAAGAAGAAAAGAAGGCGCTCCAAGAGAGGATGAGCCGGCTGGCCGAGGCTGGCTTCCGACCTTCCATGGACCCGGAATACGCCTCCTGGCCGGCCCCGTGCGGAGAATACAGGTTCGTTCTTCTTGCGGGAGGCCGTGAATTCAGCGCCAACGCCTCGATCCTGGAGGACCACTGGTATACTAAATGAGAAGAGGGGTAAATCTCATGCGCACAAGAACGTTGTATTCTCTTTTCTTAGCGTTTTTTCTCCTCATTTGCCCAGCTATATCCCAGTCAAAGCTTCCCAGCCCAAAAGAGGAATTCGGTTTTGATGTTGGCGCCGATTACCAGTTGATCAACTACAGCCAGCTCCGCGCCTACTGGGAAAAGCTCGACCGCTTATCCGACCGTCTGAGTCTGACGCGGATCGGCACAACGGCCGAAGGGAGGCCGATGATCATGGCCATCATCACTTCGCCGGCCAATCAAAGACAGCTTCCTCGGCTCAAGGACATATCGCGGCGTTTGGCTCTGGCTGAGGGCTTGACGGAAAACCAGGCCCGCGGCCTCGCCTCCCAGGGTAAGGCGGTTGTTCAGATCGACGGCGGCCTTCACGCTACCGAAGTCCTCGGCTCCCAGCAGCTCATCGAGCTCGTCTGGCAGATGGTCTCTCAGAACGACCCCGAAACGCGCCGGATCCTCGATGAAGTTATCCTCTTGGCCATCCCTTCCAACCCCGACGGGCTCGAGCTCGTGGCCGACTGGTACATGAGGGAAAAGGATCCAACCAAGCGAACAATGAGGACTCTACCCCGCCTTTACCAGAAATACATCGGCCACGACAATAACCGGGATTTCTACATGGTCACCCAGCCGGAGACAGAAGCCATTTCCCGCGTCATGTACCACGAATGGTTTCCCCAGATTGTCTACAATCATCATCAGACAGGGCCGGCCGGCACGGTGCTCTTTTGTTCCCCTTTCCGGGATCCTTTCAACTATTTCTTCGACCCCCTTGTGCCCATGGGGATTGACCTCGTCGGCTCGGCCATGCATGCTCGCTTCGTGGCTGAGGGGAAGCCAGGGGCGACCATGCGGTCCGGGGCTGGCTATTCGACGTGGTGGAGCGGCGGCTTACGCTCGACTTCCTATTTTCATAATATGATCGGCATTCTGACCGAAACCATCGGTAACCCGACTCCGATAGAAATCCCCTTCTTGCCCGAAAAACAGCTCCCCCGCAATGACCTCCCCTTCCCCGTCGCGCCCCAGAAATGGCATTTTCGGCAATCCATTGAGTACGCGATCACAGCGGATAGGGCCATTCTCGACTTAGCCGCCAGGCTACGCGAGCATTTTCTCATGAACATGTACCGGATGGCCAGAAACTCGATCGAGAGAGGTAACCGGGACCACTGGACAGCGAGCCCGAAACGCATCCAGGCCGTCGAAGAAGCTATCCAGAAGGATGGCGCTCAACCAGTCGGGGAATGGTTTTCCAGGGGATATCCGGCCAAATATTATGATATCCTGCGTGACCCAGCTGCCCGGGATCCCCGTGGCTACATCATTCCCTCCGACCAGCCGGATTTCCTGACGGCGATAAAGTTTGTCAACGCTCTCATCAAGAGTGGAGTCAAGGTGCTCTGCGCCACCGGGCCTTTTGAGGTCGCCGGCAAGACTTATCCCGGGGGCTCCTATGTCATCAAGTGTAACCAGGCTTTTCGACCGCATATTTTAGCCATGTTTGAGCCCCAGGACCATCCCCATGATGTGGAATATCCGGGCGGACCTCCCGTTGCTCCTTACGACAGCGCTGGCTGGACACTGGCCTATCAAATGGGTGTCGTCTTTGAGCGCATCCTCGATGGATTTGAAGGTCCTTTTGAAAAGGTCGACGGATTGGCCAAACCCCCGGCGGGAAAAGTCATCGCCAGCCCAAGACCGGCCGGGTTCCTTCTCGATGCCAGAATAAACGACAGTTTCACCGCTATCAATCGGCTTCTTCGAGCCGGCGAACGAGTCTTCCGCATCCAAGCGCCACTTGAGGTCAACGGAAAAACATACCCGCCAGGAATGTTTTATGTGGAGGCTAAGGAGTCCACTCTGGCGAGGTTAAACGCCGATGTCATAACCCTGGGGCTCGTTGCTGAGAGCACGGAAGCGCCACCCAGAGGAGCCATGGCCTCCCTTAGGCTGCGGCGGATTGGACTCTGGGACATCTACGGCGGCTCGATGACTTCGGGCTGGACTCGCTGGCTCTTGGAACAATTCGAGTTTCCCTTTGAAGTCGTTTTTCCGCCCGACCTCGATGCCGGCAACCTGAGAGCAAAATATGATGTCCTCGTTTTTCCGAGCGGCGCCATTCCCCGAATCCAAGCAGAGGGAGAAAGGGGCTTTCTTCCGTCACGGATGCCCAGACCCGAAGAGGTCCCTGAAGAATTCCGCGGTCGGCTCGGGGTCATCACCGTCGAAAAAACGCTTCCCGCGCTCCGCCAGTTTCTTGAAGAAGGAGGAGTCGTCCTGGCTATCGGCACCTCGACCGCCCTTGGCTTTCATCTCCAGTTGCCTCTCTTTGACCCGCTCATGGAAAAGCTTCCCGATGGCAAGGAAAGACGGCTGCCGCGGGAGAAGTACTACATTCCTGGCTCTGTTCTCCGTGTTAAAGTCGACAAGGGCTTGCCTGCAGCCTACGGAATGCAGGAAGACACCGATGTTTATTTCAATAATAGTCCGGTGTTTGGGCTCCACCCCGCTGCCGCCTCGCGGGGTGTGAGAGCAGTCGCCTGGTTCGATGGTCCAAGGCCGCTTCGGAGCGGCTGGGCCTGGGGCGAGAATTACCTGGACAAAACCGTTGCCGTGATTGAAGCACCGGTCGGTCAGGGGAAGGTCTTTCTCTACGGGCCGGAAATCCTTTTCCGTGGCCAGGCCCATGGATGCTTCAAATTCCTCTTCAACGGAATTTTCAGCGCGACTCCTCTACCTGCTGGGGATGCCCAATAAAAAAATAGATAAAGATATGACAGACAGCCAAAAAACTCTTCTATTTGGATATGCCAGCTAAATCAAGGAGAAAGGCATACTCGAGAGCTGTCTCCCTGTATCTTCGGAATCGACCGGAAGCTCCGCTATGGCCAGCCTCCATGTTGGTGGAAAGATAAAGAGGGTTCCGGTCTGTCTTCATCGCTCTTAGCTTGGCTACCCATTTAGCTGGCTCCCAGTATTGAACCTGGGAATCGTGCAGTCCTGTCGTCACCAGCATCGCTGGATAAGCCTTAGCTTCTACATTATCATAAGGAGAATAGGAAAGCATGTAATCGTAATATTGTTTGTCAGCCGGGTTTCCCCATTCATCGTACTCGCTGGTGGTCAGGGGGACAGTCGGGTCGAGCATGGTTGTCACGACATCGACCCACGGCACGGCCGCGATCACACCCCTGAAAAGGTCGGGACGCATGTTGACCACAGCACCCATGAGCAGGCCACCAGCGCTACCGCCCATGGCAAAAAGCTTCTCCGGACGGGTGTATTGGGCGGCAATAAGGTGCTCAGCGCAGGCGATGAAATCGGTGAAAGTGTTTTTCTTTTTAAGGAGTTTCCCCTCCTCATACCAGGCTCGACCGAATTCTTGCCCACCCCGGATGTGGGCGATAGCGTAGATAAAACCCCTGTCGAGAAGGCTCAAGCGCACCGAGCTAAAGCTCGGGTCTGTCGTTGCGCCGTAAGAGCCATAACCATAGAGCAACAGAGGATTATCGCCGTTTTTTGTCAAGCCTTTCCGATAAACGAGGGAGATGGGGACTTTGACGCCGTCCGGCGCGATGGCAAAGAGCCTTTCCGCGTGGTAATTTTCCGGGCTGAAACCGCCCAGGACTTCTTGCTGCTTCATCAGCTTTTTCTCCCGCGTGGCCATATGGTAGTCAAAGGTCGAGTTGGGCGTCGTCAGCGAGGAATAATCATAGCGAAGCCAGTCCGTGTCAAATTCAGGGTTGTTGCCGAGAGAGGCAGCATAGGCTTCCTCGCCGAAGTCGATAAAATGCTCCGCTCGATCCCGCCAGCGAAGGATGCGGAGGCGAGTCAACCCGTTTGTCCTTTCCTCAATGGCCAGAAAATTGTCGAAGATTTCGAAGTCCTCGAGCAAGGTATCTTCTCGATGGGGAATAACTTCCTGCCAGTTTTCCTTCGTTGGCCGCGCCACCGATGTTTCCATCAGCCGGAAATTCTTGGCCTTATCATTAGTCCGGATGTAGAATTTATCGCGCCAATGTTCGACCGAGTACTCGAGCTCCCGCTGCCGCGGCTGAACAACCCGAAACTGGCCGGCCGGCTGGCTGGCCTCAAGATACCAGAATTCGTTAGCGAGCGTGCTCTCACAGGCAATCATCAAGTACTTTCTTGATTTTGATTTGTAGACATAGGCCTCAAAAGTCTCATCTTTTTCGACGTAAACCTCCTCATCCCCCGCGGGGTCAGTTCCGAGCACATGCTTCATGATGCGAAAGGGCCGCAGCGTTGTCGTGTCCTTGAGGGTGTAGAAAACGGTCTGGTTGTCGTCCGCCCAGGCAGCGAGCCCCGTGGTGTTGGGGATGGCCTCGCCAAGGTTCTCGCCCTTCGCCAGGTTCTTGAAATGGAGGGTATAGAGACGGCGGCTGACATTATCGACGCCGTAAGCGAGAAGGTTGTTATCGGCACTCACTGCCAGACTGGTAACATGAAAATAGGGCTGTCCCTCAGCCATCTCGTTGACGTTGAGAAGCACTTCTTCTGGAGCTTCGAGGTTGCCCTTTTTCCGGCAGTAAATGGGATACTCTTTTCCCTCTTCATAGCGCGTATAGTAATAATATCCCTGATATCGATAAGGAACCGACATATCCGTTGGCTTGATTCGACCGACGATTTCC
>CAYUKK010000081.1:0-37599 GCA_964445305.1 uncultured Eubacteriales bacterium | reverse complement strand
ATAGCGGGTTGGGATAAAACAATAAATAAATAAAAGGAGGTAAAATCATGCTCAGGGCAAAGGTCTTCAGGGCGAGGTGGCTGGTGGTCGGCGTGGCGGCGGCTTTTGCGCTTCTCGTCGCGCCGGTGGAAGCCGTTTCGGCGGCCGCGGCGCCGCAGGCTCAGAGCCGGGCAGCGGGATCGCTCATCGGGTTCATTTACGGCGGGGACGGAAAAACGCCGGTCGAAAAGGCGGTCATCAAGATCCGGAACATCGAGAACGGAAAAGAGTACGCCAGCGGGCCGACGGACAGCCAGGGCATCTACAGGATCCAGGGCATCGAGGAAGGTCGGTATGCGCTCGGGGTGACGACGGCAGAGGGCGATTTCAACTTCGAATACCAGGTGCTCATCAAGAACGACGAAGTGGCCAAGCTCTCGCTGGCGTTGAAAGCCGGGGCGGTCTCGATGCTCGCCCAGGAAGAGGAGGAAAAAGAGGGAGCCGCCGTGCCCTTCTTCAAGCGGCCGATCGGAATCGCCGTCATCATCGCGGCGAGCGGCCTGGCGATCTACGGCGTTTACAAAGGGCTCGAGGCGCTCGGCGTCATCTCGCCGTCGAAAAAATAGGCTGAGCTTTTCCCGCCGGAATTCCCCGCCGGATAAACGAAGCGGGATCTTTGCGGCGAAAGATTCGCGGGAGGTGCTTGAAGCAAGAAGGGGGGAGCGCGGGCCGCGGGGCCGCAGCGGCGCAGGGAATCGAACCAAGGGAATTGATGATTTTAGAAGACGCCGTTTTCTGGGGATTGTGCGCCGGGCTCGCGTTCCTTCCGCTTCCCTACGGGGCGGTGGAGGAGTGGGCGATTTTCGTTTTCGAGGCGGCGACGATCCTCCTCTTCGCCGCCTACCTCGTTTGGGAATACTCCGAATCCAGGGAAAAAGGCGAACGGCGTGAGTTTCGGGCGATGGTCGAATCCCCGAAATTCAAATTCGTTGGCGCGATGGTGGCGGTGTTTCTGGCGGTCGCCGTCCTGCAGCTTCTCCCCTTTCCCCTGGCCTGGCTCAAAGTGATCTCGCCGGAGACGGCGGCGCTCTACACGTGGAGCGGGCTGGCGGCGCAGGGGAAGAGGTTTTTTACCCTGTCGCTCGTTCCGGCGGCGACGCGCACCGAGCTTGTCAAATACGCCTGCTATGGCCTCTTCGCCTGGCTCCTGTGGCGCGTCGTCAGGACGCGACGCCGGGCGGAAACGGTCGTCTTGGTTATTCTGGGTTCGGCCCTTTTCCAGGCCGCCTACGGGCTGGCCGAGTATTTCGGCGGCACCGGCCGGATCTTCAGTTACAAAAACCTCCGGGGAACGGGCTCGGCCTTCGGCACGTTCATCAACCGCGACCACTACGCCGGCTTCCTGGAGATGGCCTTCCCCCTGAGCCTCGGCTATCTTCTGGCGAGGGCGGATTTCTTCGCCCTGAAGAAGGGGCTGACGCTCCGCCAGAAGCTTGTCTGGTTCAGCCAGGAAAGGCTCCAGAAGGTCATCGTCCTCGGCGCGGTGGCCGTGGTCCTCGGCGTGGGGCTTTTTTTCAGCCGGTCGCGCTCCGGAGTGCTCATTCTCGTGGTCACGTTCTTTCTGATGATGACCGCTCTTTCGCTGGGGAGAGGCGGCCCAGGCGAGACCGGGGGGAGGACGCCGCCGGCTCGCCGGCTGCGGCAGGGGCGCTTCCTGAAGGTCGTCCGGACGACCGGTCTGGCGCTCGCTTTCACGCTGGTCACGATCGGCATCAAGCCAGTCCTCGAGCGGTTCACGCTGGAGTCGATCCTCCGGGAGGCGCGGCCGCGCTTCTACGACCTGACATTGGATATGATCCGGGATCACCCGCTCTTCGGGACGGGCGCCGGGACATATATCTATGCCTATACGCGCTATGAGCGGCAGGACCTCGGCGGCATTCTTCATCACGCCCACAACGATTACCTGGAGACGCTCGCCGAGATGGGACTCATCGGCGGCGGGGCGATCATCCTGGCGGCGTTTGTCGGGCTCGGCCTGACGTTCGGCCGCTGGCTCGGGCGGAACGACGTCTTCGCCCGCGGGGTCGGGCTCGGGGCCATGGGGGGGATCGCGGCCGTGCTCATCCACAGCCTGAGCGACTTCAACCTCCGCATCCCGGCCAACGCCGTTTATTTCGTCGCGCTCTACGCGCTGGGCATGCGGGCCGTCGGTCTGAGGGCGCGAACGTGAAGGCCGCGGCGAGGAAAGAGAATTTTGCGGGAGTGAGGACGCGATGAAGCGGAAGACGAAAACGATCACCACGAGGAGAGCTCTGACTCTTTCGGCGGCCTTTCTTTTCCTGATAATTCAGGGAAGCGGAGCTTCGGGGATTGCGGCGGAGCTGAGCGGCGGCGCGATGCAAAGAGGCGAGGCCGGGAACGGCGGCCGAAGCGGCGCCGGTGGCGGCGTCATTGCGGGCGAGCAGGTCGATCCTTTCTACATCAAGCTCTTCGAGGAAGGAAAGAGTCTCTGGTTTCGCGGCCTCACCGCAAAAGCCATCGAGAACATGGAGATCGCTTATTTCGGCTTCCTCAAGTCGCCGGACCTCCTTCTCGAGGCCGGCATTTACCTCATGATCGCCCACTTCGAGGCGAAAAACGCCGACCGGGCGGCTTTCTTCGAGGCCAAGGTCGCGGAGCTTGCCGAGAGGGAACGGGTGGCCCGGCTCAGGCTTCCGCCGCAGGTCGTCGATAAATATCAGGAAGCGAGCGCTTATTTCGGCCGGCTCAGGGCGGCCGGCCGGATGACCGCTTCCCGGACCGGCCAGGCGGTTTCGCCGTTGATCAAGGGCGAGACGCCGGGCGCGCCCGCCGTGCCCGCGAATCCCTACTCGGAGATTGCCGGGCTCGAACGGCAGATCAAGAACGACCGGATGAATTTCGCGGCCCACCTCAGGTTGGCCTTCCTTTACATGGAGACCAACAATCCGAAGAAGGCGCGCTCGGTGCTGCAGAGGCTCCTCGCGCTCGATCCGGGGAACTCCGCCGCCCGCTTCGAGCTCGCCAAGGCCCACATGGCCTTGAGAAAGTTCAAGGACGCCCTGGCCGAACTCGATAAAGCGGCGGCGGCCCTCGACGGCGATATCGAGTTTCATTACCAGAGGGCAATCGCCGAGTATGAAGTGAAAAATTACCTCGAGGCTCGAAAGGAGTTTGAAAGAGTCAACTCCCTGAGCCCCGGCTACAAGCTCACCGCCAAATACCTCGAGGAAATCATCCGCCTGAATCCCGGGCAGGAGTGATCTGCTCCAGGATTCTGTCCAACCCCGCCTCCTCCCCGTAATATTCCTTCCAGCGGCGCCGCATCTTTTCCCTGAAATCGGGGCTGTTTTTCGTCAGCCGGCCCCACTGCGCGGCGACGAACTCCCGCTCCGCCGCCTCCAGGAAATCCCACTGCGTCATGAAAATGTAGAGAATGTTCAGGTTCAGGAACTCATCGGCCGGCTTGAGCTCGAGGGCCTGGCGCAGGCAGGCGCGGCCGCGGTCGGCGTAAGTGAGAAGCGGGAAATTGTAGAGAAGGTAGATTTTCCCCATTTCGTAATAAGCCCAGGCGTCGGCCGGGTTGCGCCGAACCCACTCGTGGGCGGCGGCCAGGGCCAGATCGAGGCGCGCGTCGCGAGCCGCCGGCGTCCCGAACTCGTTCTCCGCCATGGCCATCTCGAGCTCGAGGCGGGTTCGCTCTTTTAAGAGGAGAGGATTCGCCGAGAAGCGGAGGCCGCGGCGGAGGGATTTTTCCATCCGCTCGAAGCCGGATTGGATGCTCCGGGCGGAAGCGCGCTCGGCCTTATAACGGTAATAGAAGTGCCAGCCGAGGTAGTCGGCGGCGGCGAGGCCCAGGAGGAGAGAAGCGATTGCGGCCGCCGCCACGGCGACGGCCGGGCGCCGGGGCCGGAACGAGCTTCGAGCCCGCGGCGTGCGCCGGTTTTCATCCGCTGGATCGGCGTTCAATCGTCTCTCCACATTCCGTCAACGCGACCTGAACAGACTTTACTCCGACCAGTCTGGGAGCTTGTTGTTTCCGCGCGAGGTCAGGCGGCGAAGGTTGGCTCCGTCGTAGTCGATGGTATAGATCTGGGAGGCGCCGTCGAGGTTGGACGAAAAGACGATGTGCCTGCCGTCCGGAGACCAGCTCGGGGATTCGTTCCGGGCGTTGCTCTCCGTCAGCTTGGTGATCTGCTTGTTGCGCAGGTTGAGGACATAGAGGTCGAAAATGTTCTCCACCCGGGAGACATAGACGATCCGGTCTCCGGTCGGCGACCAGGCCGGCGCGTCATGGTAGGTGCCGCCGAAGCTCACCCGGCGGACATTGGAGCCTTCGGCGTCCATGATGTAGATCTGAGGCGAGCCGCTGCGGTCGGAGACGAAGGCGATCTCCCGGCCTGTGGGAGACCAAGATGGCGCCGTGTCGATGGCCTCATTAAAGGTCAACCGTTTGATGTTTTTTCCCTCGGCCGAGGCAACGTAAATTTCGGCATTTCCATCCATTGTCGAGCAAAAAGCAAGCTTCTTGCCATCGGGAGAGAAATCCGCCGAAAAACTTGTCCCCCGCGTGATGACGGGAATCTTTTTTCCAGCCTCGATGTCGAGCAGATAGAGGCCAGCCACGTCGATACCCGTATAGGAAGTGTAAGCAATCTTTCCGTCGGGCGACCAACAGGGCATGTAGTCTCTGATTTTGTTGAAGGTGAGGCGCGTTTGATTGTGGCCATCATAATCCATCATGTAGAGTTCGTCGTTGCCATCCCTATCCGAAACGAAGACAATCTTTGACGTGAAAATGGGCCTCTCTCCTGAAAGCACCTTGACGATTTCGTCGGCCATCCGGTGGCCGGCCAGGCGGTAGGCGTCTCTGGCTGCCTGGAAGCGTTTGCCGAAGATGAACCTGGAAGCTTTGACATCGTAGAGCTTGCCCTCGAAAACGACATGATTGTCCTCGGCCAGGGAAATTTCTCCGACGAGGAGGATGCTGGCCTGGATGGATTCCCAGTCTTTAAAATGGATATTTTCGGGGTCGAGGGGCCGGATGTACTCATGGTATTTTTTGGGGACAATGGAAAAAATACGGCTGTAAGAGAGGTCAGCCGACACAACGCTGTAAATCTCTTCAGCCGCCTTGAGTGCCTCGGGCGAAGAAGAGAGGGCGATGAAATCGGGGAGGGCAATGGAAATCGCCGGCACGCCCTCCCGCAGAGTGATGTACACTTCCTGCTGGGAAGGAAGGAGGAGAGCCAGAAAGAAGAGCGGAACGAGAGCCGAGCAAAAAGCCACTTTTTTCATCGCGAATGCTCGAAAATCAGATGGATGGCCAGGTAGGCCTCTTGGTAATCTCGAGGCAGAGGGGGGAAGGGCGCGGAGGCCCGGACAGCTCGGAGAGCGGAAAGGTCAAGGGGAGTCAAGCCGCTCGATCGCTCAACCTCGAGGTTGGTGATTTGGCCATTCTTCTGAATCCGAAAATAAATGATGGTCTGGTAGCTTCCAGCTACCCCCGGGTCGACAAGCGAGGTGAACCAGTTGGCCGACACCCTTTCGGTAATGATGTTAAGATAATAGGTATAAGGGAAATTGGCCAGGCCGAGCCCCGGGCCAAATCCGGGGCCAAAGCCTTCCCCGCCCGGGCCGCCCCCGCCACCGATCCGAAGCCCTGTGCCGCTTCCTGTACCTTCGCCTCCCGCTGCTCCAGATTGACCTCCCTCTTCTTGGGTTTTTTCGGGAGGTGAAGGCTCAGGCTTGGTCAGGACAGCTTTCTTTTCCGTCTTCGTTTTTGGTTCTTTTTTGGGTTTTTCGACAGGGTACCGAAGGGAGGATTGGCTTTCTGTCTGGATTTTTTGAGGTACTGTCAAGTCGCGCAGAGTCTCCTTTTTTGCTGGTGCCGCGGCTGGCTTGCCTGCGGGCAGCCCACCTGTTCCTCCCCTTCCACCACCTCCACCCGCAACCACCATATCGAGCGGGATATAATGGACCATGCCCCTTTTGGAGGGCTGGGGGAGTCTCGGGGAAATGAGGAGTAGAAGAAATACGGCCAGGTGGGCGATGAAGGATGTGGTGATGGCTTTTTTGAAAGTCATGTCCCGGACCGCATCCGTCATCGCTTCCTCGGCGTCGGTCGAAGTTCTTTGGGTTCGGTCAGAAGGCCGACAGTTTCTACACCGGCTTTCTTGATAATGTCGAGTGTATCGATGAAAAACCAGTAGGGGATGTTTTCGTCTCCTCGAATAAAGACAATCTTTTTGGATTTTCCAGCGAAATGCTCGCGCAGCTTCTTTTCGAGAAGGTTGATATTGATGACCGTATCGCCCACATGGATGAAACGATCCCGGGTGATGGTAATGGTCAGCCCCTCCTCAGCTGGAGCGGATTCTGTCTCGGCCCGGGGAAGGTTGACGCCGATTCCCGATTGCATGAGTGGCGCTGTGGCCATGAAGATGACGAGAAGAACGAGCATGACATCGATGAATGGGGTGACGTTAATCTCCGACAGGGATGTTCCAATCCGGCCTCGTCTGGAGGTGGACAGGGATGGGGCTTTAAACGCCATAGAGCCTTTCCGCGATGCTCAAGAATTCGAGAGAGAAATCTTCCATTTGGGTGATGAGGTCTTTGATGCGGTGGAGGAAGTAATTGTAGGCGATGACAGCGGGGATGGCCGCGAAGAGGCCTGCCGCGGTGGCAATGAGGGCTTCAGCGATGCCGGGAGCAACGGCGACCAAGCTGGCCGAGCGGAATATTTCAATCTTGATGAACGTGTCCATGATGCCCCAGACTGTCCCGAACAGGCCGATGAAAGGAGTCACACTCCCCGTCGTCGCCAGGAAGCTCATCATTTTCTCGAGCCGGGAGATTTCGGCGTTGGATGCTTTGGTCAGCACCCGGCTGATGCTTTCCAGTCGGGCGGGGCTTAGGCTCGAATTGGGGTTGGAGCGGGAAAGATGGGCCAACTCCTTGAACCCTGCCTGGAAGAGAGGGACGAGCGGGCTTCCTTGATACTTGCGCGCGGCATCGTTGATCTCCCCTAAATTCTTACTCTTGCGGAAGGCGCGGAGGAATTTCTCGGATTGGGCGAAAGCGGTCTTGAGCGTCCGTCGTTTGTAAAAAATAATGGCCCAGGAAAAGACGGAAAAGAAGACAAGAACAAGCAATACCAGCTGGACAACCTGGCTCGCCTCGAGAACATATCTCAAAATATCCATAATCAGTTTTGAAGGTAACACAGGAGGTGACCGTTGTCAATCGGAGGGGGTGGGACCTGCTGGACTCAAAATGACGCTTTGGTTGACAAAAAGGACGCTAAATTATAGATTTTCTTAAACAAGCGCGATGTGGAAGAAGAAAGACAGCACTCCTTTGAGGTCGGAAAAGCAGTTCCAGCCGGCCCAGGTTCTGGCCGTGAGCTTTCTCCTTACCATCCTGGTGGGAGCGCTCCTCCTTCTCCTTCCTTGGAGCACGACATCAGGCAGGATCTCCGTTGTCGACGCCCTTTTCACCTCAACGTCGGCCGTGTGCGTGACGGGTTTGACTGTTTTAGATACTTCAACTTCCTTCACTCTATTCGGCCAGGTCATCCTGCTAATCCTTTTTCAGCTTGGCGGACTGGGCATCATGACCTTTTCGACAATGGTCCTCCTGGCCGCCGGAAGGAAAATCTCGCTCACCGAGCGGATCGTCGTCCAGGAGGGTTTTCATCCTGGCTTCCCCCAGGACATCAAAGCCTTAATCAAGAACATCCTATTCTTTACTATTTCTATAGAATTAATCGGATTTGTCCTCCTTTTTCTTCGCTTCCTCAAGGTCCACGCCTGGCCGAGAGCTCTTTTCTCGGGGCTTTTCCACGCCGTCTCCGCCTTCTGCAATGCCGGCTTCAGCGTCTTCAGCAACAGCTTGATGGACTATCGAGGGGATATCCTCGTTAACCTGACCGTCATCTCGTTGATCGTTCTCGGCGGTCTGGGCTTCCTTGTTATCCGCGACACCGGTGGGTGCTTGCTCCGAGTTTGCCGGGGAACGAAGGCCCATCTCTCTCTCCACAGCAAGGTCGTCCTGTCGGTTTCTGGTGTTCTCGTTGGGGGCGCTTTCTTGTTTTTTTTAATGCTGGAATGGAACAGAGGTTTGGCGCCGCTCCCTCTCAAGGAAAAAATTCTCGGTTCGCTCTTTCAAGTCGTCACGCCCCGTACGGCCGGGTTCAACACGATCGACCTGGCCACGCTGGGACCGGCGACGATCCTTCTTTTGCTCTTGTTGATGTTTATCGGCGCCTCTCCTGGGTCGACGGGGGGCGGGGTCAAGACGAGCACTTTCGGGGTTCTTTTGGCATTCCTGCGCGCGCGCGTTAAGGCCAGAGATTCCGTCCATCTTTTCTTCCGAACCATTCCCCAGGAGAATGTCACCCGAGCATTCACCATCATCTTGCTCTCGCTGAGCCTCATCTTTATTTCCTCGCTCGTCATCTTGATCCAGCAGCCTGAGACGGTGATGAGGAATGCCGTGTTTGAAGTTTTTTCTGCTTTTGGCACCGTCGGCCTTTCCCTTGGCCTGACTCCCCATTTGGACGCACTGAGCAAGATCGTCATCGTCTTGACTATGTACGCTGGCCGGGTCGGGCCGTTGACCTTGCTCTATGCGTTTAGCCGGCGCAAAGCCCTGGGCAAATACGATTTCGTTGAAGAAAGGGTGATGATAGGATAGAATAGGGGAGAGGCAAGATGACCAAATTTGCGGTTATCGGGTTAGGCAGTTTTGGCTTGAATATCGCCCGGTCGCTTTATGAACGAGGGCACGAAGTCTTGGCTATCGACAAGGACAGGGAGAAAATCGAGCTGGCCAAATCCTTTTCGTCCCAGGCTGTGCTGATGGATTCAGCCGATAAGGAAAGCCTGGAAGCTGTCGGCATCAAGGACATGGATATCGTCGTCGTCAGTTTGGGGCCAGAGATGGAAGCATCGATTCTCACCGTCCTTCATCTTCACGAGCTGGGTATCAAGCGGATTGTGGCCAAAGCCTTGACTGAGGACCACGCCAAGATCCTGGAGGCGGTCGGGGCCACCGAAGTCATCTACCCGGAGAAGGACATGGCTATCAGGACGGCCCTTCGGCTGACCAACCCCAACGTGTTGGAATGTTTGCCGCTGATGTCAGGCGTCAGCATCCAGGAAATCGCCCCGCCGGAGAAATTCATCGGCAAGAGCTTGAAGCAGCTTGACCTCAGGAATAAGTATGGCGTTCAAGTCATTGCTATCCGCGAGCTCGTGCCAGAGAGGACGATTTATATCCCCAGAGCTGATTTTGTCATCAAGGACAGTGATGTGCTCATCGTCATGGGAGAAGAAAGGCAGCTCGAAAAACTGATATCCCTTTAAGCTCAGAGGCTCTCCTCGACCAGTCCCCTGAGGATTTCCTGCGCTACCGCTTTGGCCAATCTTCCCGTCTCCCTGGTTGGGCCGACGCAGGAGGGACAGCCTTCTTGGCAGGGGCAAAGGTTGATCGTCTTCAAGCAATGGAGGAGGAGCTTTTTCTCGAGCTCAAAAAGGGCGGGGCTCAAGCCGATACCGCCGGGGTAATTATCATAGATGAAGATGTTCGGCTCGAAGTCTGGCCCGGCGATGACCGGTCTTTCCGTAGCCGGGCTGACTTTACCAGGCAAATCGCGCGGTGGAACGGACTCGCCGGTCATGTTGTCGCCGATGGAGACGCCGACATCGTGGAGGTCGCACATCATGAATAGAGGAGAGACATGATGGAGAAGATAAGCCAGGCCGAAGAGGCCGTTGATTTTCTCTTCGGAGGAAAAGGGCAGGCTGTGGAGAAGCGAAGCGGGAATGGTCAGCCAGTAGGCTGTCGTGTGCATTTCATTCTGGGGGAGGCTGAGATCGCCTGCGCCGACGTTTTCCAGGCTGAAGAACTTGATTTTTTTGAACCCGACGACTTGAGTGGCGACATGGACTTCGCCGTGAGAAATCGAGAAACGGCCCAAGCTTTTCCTGTCGAAAACGTCCAGAATCTTGATCTTCGTGTAGTCGATGGCGTCGGTGAAATAGTCAACATCGGTTTTCTTGACATAGGCTTTCCGCTGCTCGAAATCGAGCTTCTCGACGAAATATTGCTCGCCTTCGCACATGTAGATGGCCTTCGGATGGAGTGTGGTCAGGGCTGAGGAGAAATCAACCTCAGCGATTGCTCTCGCCTCCTGGCTGGTGTCGACAACGACGAAGTTATCGGAGCTGATGCTGCGCAGGCTGACGGCATCGGCGGGGTAGGCATCCGAGGTCCAGAACCACTTCCCCTGAGAATGGTGAAGGAGTTTCTCTTCTTCCAGGAGCTTCAGAATATCGGCGATGTCCAGCTGGCCAAACTTTTCTCCGTCGCGGAAAGGAAGCTCGAAAGCAGCGCACTCGATGTGGCTGATGAGGATGGAGGGGTTGTCGGGGTTGATGAGCGCCTTCTCCGGGCTCTTCGAGAAAAAGTATTCAGGATGGTTAACGATGAACTGGTCGAGCGGCGAGCTCGAGGCGACGAGCACAGCGGCGGATTTTCCCGTCCTCCGGCCAGCCCGGCCGGCCCTCTGCCAGGTGCTGGCTATTGTCCCGGGATAACCGGCGAGAACGGCCACATCCAGGGTGCCGATATCAATTCCGAGTTCCAGAGCGTTCGTCGAGACGACGCCCAGGATTTTCCCCTCACGGAGACCTTTTTCGATCTCTCGCCTTTTGAGGGGAAGGTAGCCTCCCCGGTAGCCGCGGATGAGGCCTTCATCCTGGATGTTCTTCTCGATGTCGTGCTTAAGGTAGGTAAGGAGGACTTCGGTGTTGAGACGACTTTGAGCAAAAACGATGGTCTGGAGGTTATTTTTCAAGAAGACGACGGCGACGCGGCGGGATTCGTCAATGTAGGAACGCCGGATTCCCAAGAAGCGGTTGACAACAGGAGGCGTGTAAAAAATGAAATATTTCTCGCCCCGGGGGGCGCCGCTCCTGTCGATGAGTTCGACCTTTTCTTCGATCAGCCGTTCGGCCATCTCGACCGGATTGGCAATCGTGGCCGAGGAGATGATGAACCGGGGGGAAGAGCCGTAGAAAGTGGCGATGCGTTTCAACCGCCTGAGGACGTTAGCCAGGTGACTCCCGAAGATGCCGCGGTAATTATGGAGCTCGTCGATGACGACGCACTTAAGATTCCGGAAGAGGTTGATCCACTTGGTGTGATGCGGCAGGATGCCGGTGTGCAGCATATCGGGGTTGGTCAGGACGATCTGGCCGATGCTCCGGATCGCTTTGCGGGCGTCCTGGGGGGTGTCGCCGTCGTAGGTATGGATGCGGATATTCGCGGGCAGAAGGTTAATGATTTCGTCGAGCTCAGCTCTTTGATCCTGGGACAGAGCTTTGGTCGGGAAAAGATAGATGGCCCGGCTCGATGGGTCGCGGAGGATGGTGTCGAGAACAGGAAGGTTATAGCAGAGCGTCTTGCCCGATGCGGTGGGCGTAACAACAACGATATTCTTCCCAGCCTGGTAAAAATCCCAGGCTGTCCGCTGATGAGAGTATAACCTCGGGTAGCCCTTTTTTACCAACGCCTGGCGGAGGTCGGGATGAAGATTTTCGGGATAGTCGACATAGCTTCCTTCCTCAGCGGGGATGTGTTTGACTGCCCGGATGCAATCCTCTTTGATTCCCATCTCGTGGAGGATGTTCAGGGAGTGGAGAAGTTTTTCTTCTGTGCTCATAGGAAAAAACCCTCGCTTCATCGTACATGATGCGGCGCGAATGGTCAATGCCCGGACGCCCTTCGAAGCAGCAAAACGTTAGGCTGGTCAGCCCGGGCGGCCTGGATGCCGGCCTGAAGCCCGCGTAGAGGAGGGAACGGCGATATGAACTTCCTGTGTGGTGAAGCGGCTTTCAATTGTGCAAAATAAGGGCCATAGGCCGACACCCGAGGGGTGGCGTGGTTCGGGGGTGAACCGCGACAGGACACGTCGGGTGATCTTATCGGCAATCCTCGGGAGAATGGGAATCTTGGAAGAGGAAGTGGTTTATGGGAAATCTTGGAAATTCGGGTTGGGTGTGCTTGTGAAGAGGCAGGGGGCGAGCTAAAATAGGGATATGTTAGAGGAAATCCGGGTAAAGAAAGCGGCCCAGCACAACCTGAAGAGGCTCGACGTCAACCTGCCCCGGAACAGGCTCATCGTCGTTACTGGACTGAGCGGGTCGGGGAAGAGTTCGCTGGCCTTCGACACGCTCTATGCAGAAGGACAGCGCCGCTACATCGAATGCCTCTCGGCTTACGCCCGACAGTACATCGAGCAGATGGAGAAGCCTGAGGTCGAGTCCATCGAGGGAATCTCGCCGGCCATCTCCATCGATCAAAAAACGATTTCGGCCAACCCAAGGTCGACGGTTGGCACCGTCACGGAAATCTACGACTTGCTGCGCCTGCTCTACGCTCGAGTGGGCTCCCCCCATTGCTCGGGCTGCGGTCGGCCCATCCAGTCCCAGACATCTGAACAGATTGCGGGAAAAATTTTGGAAACGATGAAGGGGGAAAAAGTCATGATCTTGGCGCCTCTCCTGCGGGGGAGGAAGGGCGAATATTCGAGGCTCTTCGAGAGGGTGCTGAAGAAAGGGTTCCTCCGTGTCCGCGTCGACGGGAAGTGGCGGGAAGTTGAGCCAGGCTTGCGCCTGGAAAAGACAAGAAAGCATACGATCGAGGTCCTTGTCGACGCCATGACGCTCCGGGCTGGTGCTGAAGGAAGGCTGAGGGAGGCCGTTGAAAGAGCCCTCGAGCTTTCTGGCGGCGACTTGCTCGTCATCACTCCGCCGGGAGAGGAGACGGTTTTTTCGATGAGGCTCTTCTGTCCTGTTTGCGGCGTGAGTCTGCCCGAGCTCGAGCCGCGGAGCTTTTCTTTCAACAGTCCCTATGGCGCTTGTTCTCGTTGTCATGGTCTGGGTTTTCAGACGGCGGTGGATGAGTGGGGTGAGGTGGAGGTGACCGACGAAGTCTGCCCGGCGTGCCAGGGGGCGCGCCTGAAGAAAGAGAGCTTAGCCGTCAGGATTGGGCCATGGAATATTTATCAGCTGAGCTCAATGCCGGCCAGCCAGCTTCTCCAGGAAATGAAAAACCTTCGGTTCAGCGGTTCCTCAGCCGTTATCGCCTCGAGAATCCAGAAGGAAATTATTTCCCGGCTCGAAGTCATGGTCGAGCTTGGAATTCCGTACCTTCAGCTAAACCGGACCACTCAATCCCTCTCCGGCGGTGAGGCCCAGCGCGTCCGACTGGCGGCGCAGGTTGGCGCCAGGTTGCGCGGGGTCCTTTATGTGCTGGATGAGCCCACAGTTGGACTTCACCAGCGGGACAATGGCCGTCTCATCCGGCTGCTTCGGGAAATTCGTGACCAGGGAAATTCTATCATTGTTGTCGAACACGACGAACAGACTATCCGGTCGGCTGATTTTATCTTGGACTTAGGCCCTGGCGCCGGTGAAAAGGGCGGCTATAAGGTGGCTGAAGGAAGCATCGACCAAGTTCTTCGCTGCACCGATTCCCTCACCGCTCAATATCTGCGGGGCGAGAAAAAGATTCCTGTGCCCGCGACTCGGCGCCAGCCCAGAGGTTGGCTGACTATCGTCAAGGCCAGAGAGCATAACCTGAAGGGCGTCGATGTCCGTATCCCCTTGGGTGCTATGACGGCGGTGACCGGCGTTTCTGGCTCGGGCAAGAGCACTCTGGTCTGCGATATCCTTTATAAGAGCTTGCTCAATATGCTTTTCCATGCCCGCCAGAAGACAGGCGAGCACGAAACGATCCTGGGTGTCGAAGGCATAGATAAGGTCATCGCCGTTGACCAGAAGCCGATTGGCCGGACACCGCGGTCGAACCCGGCCACGTACACGGGACTCATGACGCCCCTCCGTGAGCTTTTTGCGCGAACGCCCGAGGCCCGCATGCGTGGATACACGGCCAGCCGGTTTAGCTTCAACTTGCCTGGCGGCCGGTGTGAAGAATGCCAGGGCGCGGGCGCGAAAAAAATAGAAATGCACTTCTTACCCGATGTCCTGGTAACCTGCGAGAGGTGCGAGGGGAAGAGGTACAACAGGGAAACTCTGGAAGTTCTTTACCGGGGAAAGAACATGGCCGATTTTCTGGCCATGACCGTGGACGAGGCATACGAAGAGTTGAGGGCGCACCCGGTCCTCAAGAGGAAGTTGGCCACACTGAAATCGGTGGGGCTGGGCTACCTGAGGTTGGGACAGCCGGCGCCGACTCTTTCCGGCGGCGAGGCTCAGCGCATCAAGCTCACGCGGGAACTTGGCCGTAAGAATACGGGCCGGACGTTATTTTTGCTCGACGAGCCGACGACGGGCCTTCATTTTGAGGATGTGCGCCGGCTGCTGGAATTGCTGAATGAGCTGGTCAACCGCGGCAATACGGTCGTCGTCATCGAGCACAACCTTGATGTGATCAAGACCTGCGATTATATCATCGACTTGGGACCGGAAGGCGGAGAGGAGGGAGGCTGGGTTGTCGCTCAAGGCACACCCGAGGAAGTAGCAGAGGCTGAGAGTTCCTACACAGCCCGCTTTCTCAAATCTATCCTCAAAGGCGAAAAAGATTTCAGCTCCTTTTTTTCTCGAGGCGAGAATGGGTTTTGACGAAGTTCTGGGCAATGGGCGGGTAAAGAAAATCCTGCGCCTGGCTCTGCAAAGGAATCGCGTCCCCAATTCTCTTATTTTTTCTGGCCCCGAGGGGGTGGGCAAAAAGAGCCTGGCCAGGGTATTAGCGCAGGCCATCAATTGTGAGCGGGAGAAGGCGGATGCCTGCGGAGTTTGTCCAACTTGCCGAGCCATTGCCGGCTGTCGACTCCCTGATGTCTGGGAGATAAAGCCAGAAGGCCAGGAAATCAAGATCGAGCAGATGAGGGCTCTCAAACAGGCGGCTTATCTTCGCCCCATGATCGCGCGGAAGAGGGTTTTTATTATCGAAGAAGCAGAAAAAATGAACGAGCCAGCAGCCAATTCCCTCCTCAAAACCCTCGAGGAACCGCCGCTCTTTTCCCACATCATCCTTCTCACCTCGAACCCTCACCTCCTTTTGCCGACCATCTTATCTCGCTGCCAGATTCTTCATTTTGTCGCCGTGGGGAAAGAGGAGATCAGGCAGGTGCTCACGGACAAGGGCTTGCCCGAAGAGAAAGCCCGACTCCTGTCCGTAATTGTCGGAGGAAACCTGGACAAAGCTCTCGACGCTGATTGGCAAGAGATTCAGGCCGAACGATCGGCCGCCTGGAATATTTTCCTTTCCTTCTTCGGCCGAGGCGATATTTCGACTTTTCTCGAGAGCTACGGCTTTTCCCGGCGATCTCTGGTCAGGGATGAGCTCGAGCGCATTCTCGAAATTCTCGCTTCCTTTGGTCGAGACCTGATGCTTCTTCAGGTGAAGGGGGAGCCATCCTTCCTCCTCAATCCTGACTTCGCCGCGGGAATGGAGACCTTGAAGAAAGGGGTGGGGGTCGAAAAGAGCTGGCGTTTCCTCGAGCGGGTCGATGGGGTGATTTCTGGGCTGGAAAAGAACCTGAACTTAGGAGTGCTCGTCAGTGCGTTTTGTACTCTGACGGGAGGAGATTGAGATGTCTGGGGTTGTTTTTCTTGTTTCGGAGACGACAGGGAAAATTATCCGGGCCTCCCCAGGCGAGATGGACCTGAAGAGGGGAGACATCTGTCTTGTCGAATCCGACCTGGGCGGTGATTTGGCCAGGGTCATCGATATCTCGAGCGAACTCTGCCGCTCCCCCAAGGCGGCCCGGGAGGCAGTGAAGATAATCCGCAAGGCCACGGTTGAGGATATGGAGAAATTCAAGTGGTTGAGAGAGAAGGAGAAGAAAGCCTTTCGCTTCTGTCTGCAGCGGATCAAGGCGCGCAATTTGCCGATGAAGCTTGTTGGAGTCCGGTACTTTTTCAACGAGAAAAAAGGTATTTTTTTCTACACGGCTGACGGCCGAATCGATTTCCGGCAGCTGGTCAAAGACCTGGCCAAGGAACTGAGGATGAGGATCGAGATGAGGCAGATCGGGGTCCGCGACGAGGCCAAGTTGATCGGCGGTCTCGGTGTCTGCGGCCGGGCTCTTTGCTGCTTCAGCTTCATGAAGAGCTTCGAGCCGGTGACGATCCAGAAGGCCAGGCGACAGCAGATCGTCATCAACCCGACGAAAATCTCCGGTCTGTGCGGCCGGCTGATGTGCTGTCTGGCTTTCGAGGAAGAAACGCGGGGCCGGATGTACAGTGAAGAGGAAAGCTTGATCGAAGATTGAGCCGGCGAAGGGAGGTTATTCGACGGGCTTTATCTGGAAATGGACGCGGCTCGAGACAGCGACGAGCGTTCCCTTTTCTGAGAAGGCCCTGACCTGCCAGGAATACTTTTGGCCTGCCGTCATGAGCTTCTTCACCGCTTCGGGCAGGGCGATGCGGGTTTCTTTGGTCGTCGCTGTCCAGAGGAGCTTTTCGTTATAAACGGAGATCCGGTACTCGATGTTGTCGCCAAGTTTTGTCCATTCGAAGTAAGCCGGAACAGCCCGGACGTCGATAATCGGGGAAATGAGGCTCAGCGTTTTCCCGCGCACCACTTCATGGTCGCCGAGGAAGAATTGGGGGGTGGGCTTCCGCCATTGAGGGAGGACGCCAAAGATAACGACCAAAAGGAGGGCGGCCGCGGCAGCCACGGTGGCCCATTGGCGGGGTGTGAAAACAGAGTAGACTTTTTCGAAGGAAGGCACCAGATTCTTTCTTTCAGCAGGTTCTTCCTTGAAAATCCAGGCGCCCCGGCTCTTGATAGCGGCGATGACTTCGTCCCTGGCCTGGATTTTTTGGAAGCACGCCGGGCAGTTGAAATAGTGCTCTTCGAAGATTTCCTTCTCTTCTCCCTCTAATCTGTTCAGGAGGTAGCTGTCGATTTGTTCCTCAAAAGGGCATTTTTTCATACCTTTTTACCTTTCGTCCGGTTTCAACCATTTAGTCGCCGGACAGGGAGAAAAATCGGAAAAAAGAGAAAAAATCATGGCCGAATCATCTTCCGGAGGAGCTTCTGGGCGTAGTTGAGGCGTTCGCTCACCCGGCGGGGCGAAATCCCCAGCCTCCGGGCCACTTCCTCCCGAGATAGCTCCTGGTAATAATAGAGATTCAAAACCTCCTTAAACTTGGGTTTAAGTTGCTTGATGGCTTCCGCCAATATCCTGGCTCTTTCCCGATTTTCTGTGCTCAGGCAGGGGTCGGGCAGGGGCGCGGGCTCTGGAATCTCTTTGAGGACCTTTGTCTTTTGGCGTATATAGTCGACGATCCGGCGGCTGGTGATGGTGTAAATAAAAGTTCCAATCGAGGACTCACCCCGGAATTCTCCCTTTTTGACTTTCTCGATGACCTGGGTGATGATTTCGTCGACGATATCCTCCCAATCGGGGGTCTGGGTGCCAATCGATTTCTTGACCTTAAAACTGACCACGGGGCGGTACTTGACAACAACTTCGTCGAGGTCAACGACAGGCCTTTTTTCCACAAAATTCATTATAATAACAGGCAATTTGGCTGACAAGGGTGGAATTTAAGCAAAAATATCCCCCCCAAAGATAGGGGAGGGGGTGAGGCACAAGATGGGGAAGGGAAAGTGTTTCAACTTTTCGCCCGGTGAGGCGACTAATATAATGCCATGAGCAGAACGAACGGTTTTTCTCCATTGGACCGCTGGCTTTCGCCTTCCGACGCTTCTTCCGGTCCGACGAACACCTTGATCCTGGAAGACCCTCGGGGCGGGCAAACCGCTCGGCGTTGGTTTCTTGATTGGAGAGATTATGAGCATATGGTAACCCTGAGGGGAAATGAGGCCTTTCTTTCCCCACGCCGTCAGAATGAACCAGGCCTTCTCTCCAATGGGAATGGATTCGAGAATCTCAAGATATTCTTGGTTCGGCAAGCGATGCGGGATCTCAGCCTCTGGTATGAGGAGGTTTTTCGCCAGCAGGAGGAGCGGGGCGAGGAGGATGACGCAGAAAAGCAGCTTTTCTTCAACTCCAACCTCATCCAGTTCATCGCGGCCACGGATGACAACGAAGATACTGTCGGACACTCGCAATTTGTAGCCGCCTACACTTTGCTCTTGGCTCGTGAGGCGGGAATCGAGGACAGTAAGTTCCTCATCGACCTGGAGCGAGGTGCCCTCCTCCATGATATCGGGAAAATCGGGATCCCGGATTCCATCTTAAAGAAAAAGGGGTCCTTGACGATTATGGAAAGGGAGATCATCAAGGATCATCCCTTGCTGGGTTTCAAGCTGATCGAGGAGTTTGTCTTCCTGGAAAGAGCGGCTCGGGTTGTCCTCTACCATCATGAACATTATGATGGCCAAGGCTATCCGTACGGCCTCGCCGGTGAGGATATCCCCTTGGAAGCCCGTCTTTTCTCCCTCGCCGACACTCTGGATGCGATGACTTCCGACCGTCCCTATCGGAAAAGTCGAAGTTTCGAGGAGGCGCGAGACGAGATTGAGAGACACAGCGGCAGCCAGTTCGACCCTGACCTGGTCGAGATCTTTCTGGCTGTCCCCAAAGAAAGATGGCAGAGGGCCAAGCTTGAGACTCTGAAGACCTTACGCTTGCCTCTCGTTCATTAACTTTTCGGATTTCGTCGAGCCTGTTTTCCTATTTCTCCCTGAGAAGAACCATGCGGAGTTCGAAGAGCGCGCCCGTTGAAGCGTCGGGATGAGCCTCGAATTTGACGGTGAGCCGTTCCTTTCCTCTGGACAGGCTCTCCGGAATCGGGTATTCAAGGTCAAAAAATTCGGTCGGATGGATTTCTAACTTTTCGGTGGCAACCCTTTCTCCGTCGACAACAATGTCGAACACGCGATCGGGCCTTTCGCTTCCCCGAAAGGTACAGACCAGGAGGAGGGGCTTATCGGGAATGGCCTTCATCTCAAAGCTGAACCAGCCGTTTCGGGCGGCGCGCCATCTCCGGCCATCAAAATAGCCTTCAACCGCATTCTCGCCTTGAAGCTGATGGGTTCTCTCGCTTTCCGGGTCGCTCATGTTGACGACGTCGATGGTCAGTCGTTCGATTTCCTGGCGTCGGGCTTGGCGGGCGACCATCTCAGCCTTTCTTTTTTCCCATTCGGCAGGAGTGTAAACTTTCCAGTAAACAGAGTACCTCCGGTCATGCAGCTCGTAAAAGGGAAAAAGGGTTACCTCCTGCGGTTGACCAATGCCCTTGGTCTTGAACATAAGCCTGTCTCCAGATACAGGAACGACTTTCTCGAGCACGTCTTCGACCTTGTCGGCGACGAAGACAGGGATCGGAACAGGTTTAAGACGGCCAAGCCGCGGCGCGCTCGGGCCGTATCTTTCCTCATGGCTCAGCCCTTCATCGCCCAAGTCGCCAGCCAGCACGACGGGGCCGTAGAGAAGAGCGATGCATTCCGGGTCATCTGGCATGGACTCCAAGCGGAGGCTCATGGGAAGTGACACCTCGCAGATATCCCCGTCTTTCCACTCCCTCTCGATGGCCAAATAGGAGCCGGGCTTGGTTTTGACTTGCATCGGCTGGCCGTTCGTTATCACTGTGATTCCAGAAGTTGCCCATTGTGGATACCGGATTTTGAGCCCGAGACGAACAGGCCTCTCGGCCTTGAAAGTTAACCGGGTTTTATTTTCCCGGGGAAACTTCGTTTCCTGCCGGACCCGAAGGCCTTTCTCCCGCCAGTTGAGCTCGGAGGCGATGAAAAGATTGACATAGAGAGATTGATCGGTGTGAGAATAGATGCTTTCCCCGTATTTAGCATGATTCTCCATCCCTGTGCCGACGCAGCACCAGAACGAATTTTCGGGCGTGGAGTAGGTTCTGAAAGCGCCTGGCCGCAGAGGGACATAGTAGCATACCATCCCGGTCACGGGATCCTGGGAGGCGAGGATGTGATTGAAAAGGGCTCGTTCGTAGTAGTCCATCGTTTCCGCCGAGGGTTCCCAGGAAAAGAGATGCCGGGTGAGCTTGAGCATGTTGTAGGTGTTGCAAGTTTCGGTCGTCGCCGCGCTCAGGTGTTGAGAGAATTGCTCGATGGGAAAGAACCTTTCCCCGTCCGTGTTGCCGCCGATGACGTAGGAGCGATGATGGACGACCCGCTTCCAGAAAAAGGTGGCGATATCATGGTACCACTTCTCGCCAGTTAGCTCGTATTCGCGCGCGGCGCCGATCATCTTCGGGATTTGGGTGTTGCCGTGGAGGCCGTCGAGAGGGTCTTCGCCTCGAGAGAGCGGTTCAAAAAGAGCTTTGTGGTCGAATAACCGCGCGAGCCGCAGATGCTCCGGGTCGCCGGTCACAGCATACAAGTTGGCCAGGAGGTCATTCATCCCGCCGTATTCTGTCTCGAGCATCTTCTGCTGGGCGTCTTCAGTCAGGCGGTCCATCCGGAGTTTGACCCAATCCGCCTTCTTGACCAGGATATCGAGCGCCAGTCTATTATCACAGTAGAGATAAGCGTCCAGGAGGCCGGCCATGATTTTGTGGAGGGTGTAATAGGGCGCCCAGACACGCTCTCGTCTCTCCACCCGGTCGATGAACTCCTCGGGAAAGGCAGAGAGAAAGCCTGAGTTAAAACCTTTCTCGGGGAGAGCTTCCTGAATTTTTTTCAGTTCGGAGACGACGGCGGCCACCCTGTCCTTGTACCGAGAGTCCCCCGTGCTCGCATACATCAGGGCACAGGCGGTTAAGAAATGGCCCAGACTGTGCCCGCGAAGCTCGACGTCCGGCGCTTCCCATCCTCCGTACGGTTCGGCCGACGAGGGCAGGCCGGCGTTCAAGCGGAAATTGTGGAGAAGGCGGTCGATGTCGAGGCCAAGGAGGAAGTCTTGGTTGCGAAGCATAGCCTGGCGGAAAGGGCCGTCGAGGAGGCGAACGTCGGAGAGATGGAAGGGTCGAGCTTGGATGACAGCCTTATTGGGAATCTTGACCTTCGAATCGAGGGAGAGAGCAGAGACCCGGGTCGTGGCGGGGTAAGAGGACGCTGTCGGAAAGACGATCCCAGCCAATACCAGGGAAATGGCTCGAACATAAAGCGAGGGCCAGATTCTCATCTGATGTTCCCCTTTCTTTTCATTGATCTCATTTCTCTATTTTATCAGGCGAATGGATTTTTTAAGAGAAAAAAGAATTTTTCGAGGCAAAGTATTGTCTTGCTCAATGATATGTGATATATTTAATATCAGAATTAAGGAAAGAAGGATTAAGGATGAGGGTCTCTCCTCATGGGTAAGAAGCCGATGTTGAACCTCAAATCCCTCAAGGACCAGGTTTACGAGTACCTTCGGGAGGAGATGCACCGGGGAGAAATCCTTCCCGGTTCAGTGATCAACATGGAGGAGACAGCCAAAAAACTGGGGGTTAGCCGAACTCCCCTTCGGGATGCGCTTCTCCAGCTGGAGAAGGAAGATTTCGTTTCCATCCTGCCACGGCGGGGCGTCGTTGTCAATGTTCTCACCCTCGAAGACATCAAGAACTATTACCAAATCATCGGCTCCCTGGAGAGCACGGCGCTTCTGCTGGCTGCCCCCAAGATCAAGAAAGCCGACATCCAGCTCATGGAGAGACTCATCGAGGGAATGAGGAAAGCAATCGAGGACGACGACTTCGACCTCTATTACGAGAAGAATCTCCGCTTCCACAATGTCTTCCTTAACCTGTGCGGGAACAAGAAACTCATCGAGACGGTCAATACCCTCAAGAAAAGACTCTACGATTTTCCCCGTCAGGCCGGCTTTGTCAAGGAGTGGGAGGAAACTTCCAATAACAAGGAGCACCGCGAGATATTCGAGCTCATCAAGGAAGGGAAGTTCGAAGCGGCGGCGCGGCACCTCCGCGACGTCCACTGGTCGTTTGAAGTGCAGGAGAAATTTGTCAATCGTTACTACGCTCGGGCTCTTCAATTCACGCAGGAGCTTAGGCAGGAAAAGTGATGAGACGGGAGGGAGCCGTGCGCGAAGGGATGATTTTCCACATCCAGAAATACTCCCTCCATGACGGGCCGGGCATACGGACGACGGTTTTTCTTAAGGGTTGCCCCCTCCGTTGCCAATGGTGCCACAACCCGGAAGGTCAATCATCCGAGCCTGAGATTGCGCTCTGGCCCTCACGATGCCAGGCTGAGTGTTACGAGTGCCTTTCCGTCTGCGACGAACAGGCTCTTTCAAAATCCGATTCCTCCATTGTCCTGGACAGAGAAAAATGCAACCTTTGCGGCCGCTGCGTGGAAGTCTGCCCTTCTCAGGCCATAGAATTGGCCGGCCGTCGCTGGCGGGTCGAAGAGGTCATGACCGAAGTAACGAAGGACCTTGTCTTTTATGAAGCATCGGGGGGAGGAGTCACTTTTTCGGGGGGCGAGCCACTGCACCAGCCCGCTTTTCTCGAGGCTCTTCTTGAAGAATCGAAAAAGAGGCACATCCATACGGCTGTCGATACGTGCGGCCATGTTCGGCCGGCTGTTCTGGACAGCGTCGCTGCCAGGGTTGACCTTTTCCTCTACGATTTGAAGATCATGGACGAGAGAAAACACCGGCACTTCACCGGCCGGTCAAACCGCATCGTGCTCGAGAACCTGAGAAAACTGGATGGCCAAAAAAAGGAAGTCACGATCCGAATACCCCTCCTTCCTGGCATCAATGACGGGCAAGAAGAACTGGGCCTTCTTCTCAAATTCCTTCGCTCCCTTTCCCATATCCATCGGCTCAGCCTGCTCCCCTATCATGAGCTGGGAAAAGCAAAGGCAAGAAGGTTTTCGGTCGCTTGGAAAGCTCTGAGTATCCATCCTCCCTCAGCCGACCTTATCGCCGAAGTCAAAGAAAAGTTGGAATCCTCCGGCTTCCAGGTGACCGTTGGAGGTTGAGAGAATGAATGACAGAATCAAGAAGCTCAGGGAAGAAAGCATATCGGTGAGGCCCTTCCTCTCTCCAGAGAGGGCCCTCCTTCTCACCCGCTTCTATAAAAACACGGCGTCCTTGACCCTTTCTCCGGCCATGAAAAGAGCCTTAGCTTTTCGTTACCTTCTCGAGAATAAGGAAATCCACATTGGCGAGGGAGAGCTCATTGTGGGAGAGAGGGGGCCTGCGCCCAAAGCGACGCCAACCTACCCGGAAATCACCTGCCATTCGCTTCAAGACCTTGACATCCTTGACCGCCGGCCTAAAACGTCTTTCCGGGTGAGCGCCGAGACCCGGAAAATTTATGAAGAGGAAATTATCCCCTATTGGCGCGGACAAACCATCCGCGAAAAAATTTTTGGCTCCATGTCTCCGGCTTGGATGGACGCTTATGAAGCGGGGATTTTCACCGAGTTCATGGAGCAGCGAGCCCCCGGGCATACGGTTCTGGACGATAAAATTTATAGGAAAGGGTTCTTGGACTTTAAGAAGGACATCGAGAAGAGCCTGGCCAGCCTGGATTATTTTGCTGACCCGGAGGCGTTTCGGAAGAGCGAAGAACTGAGAGCCATGGACGTGGCTGCTGACGCGTTGATTCTCTACGCGGCGAGACATGCTGAGAAAGCACGAGAGCTGGCCAAGGTGGAAAAAGACCCGGCGCGGAAAAACGAGCTGAAAAGAATCGCCGCCATCTGCGATCATGTTCCCAGGCACGCTCCCCGTGATTTCTGGGAAGCTCTCCAGTACTACTGGTTTGTCCATCTTGGTGTCATCACCGAGCTCAATACATGGGATTCTTTCAACCCCGGGAGGCTGGACCAGCACCTTTATCCTTTTTACAGAAAAGGTCTGGAGGAAGGCACCCTGACGGAGGAAAAGGCGAGAGAACTCCTCCAGGCTTTCTGGGTGAAGTTCAACAACCAGCCGGCGCCGCCCAAAGTGGGTGTGACCGCTGAGGAGAGCGCTACCTACACCGATTTTTGCTTGATCAACTTGGGCGGGGTGAAGCCAGACGGTTCCGATGGAGTCAACGAACTGACCTACCTCCTTCTGGATGTCGTTGAAGAAATGAGGCTTGTCCAGCCCAGCTCGGCTGTCCAGGTGAGCAAAAAAAACCCCGACCGCTTCATCAAGAGGGCGATCCAGATTGTGAAGACAGGTTTTGGCCAGCCCTCCTTTTTCAACACGGAAGCCATCGTTCAAGAGATGCTCCGCCAGGGAAAATCCCTCGACGACGCGCGCCAGGGAGGGGCGAGTGGTTGCGTCGAAGCAGGAATTTTCGGTAAGGAGAACTACAACCTGACGGGTTATTTCAACCTTCCCAAGCTGCTTGAGATTACCCTCAGCAATGGCCTCGACCCGCGGACAGGTAAGAAAATTGGCCTTGAGACGGGGGATCCGTGCCTCTTTTCCTCCTTCGACGAGCTGTTCACAGCTTTCAAGAGGCAGGTCCACCACTTTCTCGATATCAAAATCAAAGGCAACAACATCATCGAACGTATCTACGCCGAATACCTTCCTGCCCCCTTCCTTTCCATCCTCATCGACGATTGTATTGCTAAGGGGAAGGATTACCATGACGGCGGTGCCCGCTATAATAACTCCTACATTCAGGGAGTTGGACTGGGGACAGTCACGGATTGTCTCGCTTCCTTGGCGTTCAACGTTTTCGACAAGAAGCATGTCCCCATGTCGGAAATGCTCAAGGCGCTGGAGAAAAATTTTGAAGGATACGAAAGCATGCGCCAGAGATTCTTGAACAGAACGCCCAAGTACGGCAACGATGACGACTACGCTGACAGATTCGCCCGGGACGTTTTTGAAGTCTTCTATTCGGGTGTGAATGGCCGACCCAACACAAAGGGAGGATGCTATCGAATCAACCTCCTGCCCACCACCGTCCACATCTATTTCGGGAAAATGACCGGCGCTTCTCCTGATGGCCGCAAGGCCGGTGAGCCTCTTTCCGAGGGGATATCTCCTGTTCAGGGAGCTGACCGGTTCGGGCCCACCGCGGTCCTCAAATCCGCTGCCAAAATCGACCATCTTCGCACCGGGGGAACTCTCCTCAACCAGAAATTCACCCCTCAACTTCTCGCCGATGAGGCTGGGATTGACAAGCTCAGCCACTTGATTCGGGCTTATTTCACGATGGACGGCCATCACATTCAGTTCAACGTCGTCACGGCAGAGACGCTCCGCGACGCCCAGAAGCACCCAGAAAAATACCGCGACCTCATTGTCCGCGTGGCCGGATACAGCGATTATTTCGTCGATTTGAGCGAGGACTTACAGAACGAAATCATCCGTCGGACAGAGCACCAGGCTTTTTGAAATCTTGTGAGCATGTCCATTCTTTGGCTTGGGCGGAAAGAGCCCGCCCTTTCTTTGTCTCCCACCCCTGAGACCAACTCGTCGAGGCTTCCCGGCCACTATGGCAGCCTCAAGCAGCCCATGGCTTCTCTCAAAATAATATTTTCGAAGCCAAGCTCTGGGTTTTTTGAGGCCAAATGATTAACGCCACGAGGGAGAAAATTTTTTAGCTCTTGCCCTCGAGGGCACGGGCCAGGACCTCCGCCGTGTGGAAACAGGGAACAGGGGGTGTCCCTTTTTGGAGGTTAGCCCGGAATTGGAAAAGGCAGCCTGGACAATCCGTGGCGACAAGAGAAGCACCGCCTTCCATTACTTTCTTCTTCTTGATGCCCCAGAGATGGGAAGAGATAGCAGGGTTCTTCAGGGAAAAGACGCCGCAGAACCCGCAGCAGATCGGGGGCTCTTCTCTTGGGGCCAGGTTATAACCAAGGGCCTCGAGGAGCCGAAGGGGTTCATCGGCCAGCTTCAGTTCGTGGTAATAATGGCAGGAACGATGGTAATATAGACTCTCTTTTCTATCCGCCGTTTTTCCCTGGGGGAAGAAGCCATGGGAGGCCATGAAGGCGGTGAAGTCGAAGACCTTCTCGGCCCAGAGAGCGGCTCGGCTATCAAACTCAGGATAATGATTCTTGAGAAGGGAATGACCGGTGGGACATAGAGTCAGGATGTAATCTGGTCTTTCTTTATCAAAGGAGGCGAGGTTTTTGGCAGCCAAATCATGAACAGCCCGGTTGTCGCCGAGATGAAGGCTGGGAGCCCCGCAACAGACTTGGTCGGCTGGAGAAACGACGCGAAAACCAAAATGAGAAAGCGCGGTTAGAGCAGCGCGCCGGACTTCGGGGAAGAAATACCGGACCAGGCAGCCTTGGAAAAGATAAACCCTCGGCCCTTCTTTTTTTCCTTCAGGTAGCTTGTCCTTGACCAACCTCAGGAGAGGAAGGCGCTTTCCTTTCGCCCACGAAAGGGGAAGTGACCTCAAAGAGCCGTTTTTTTGCCAGGCTCTCTGGAAGAAGGAGAGAGCTTTTATTGCCTTATCGGCCAGGCTTCTTTTCTGAAAGAAGAGGGAAAGGCCTTTTTCCCCGAGATGTGGCCCCTGGGCTGATTTGATTTTGAGAAGGAGTTTGCCGGTGGGAATCCCGACGGGGCAGAAATCTTCACATTTCTTACAATCAGCGCAGTATTCGAGGATCTCTGACGCATCGTCCAGGGATTGCGTGACCGCGGTGAGGAGAGCGCCGATTCCACCCGGATAGACGGGACCCCCGAAGACGTGCCCGCCCACAGACTGGAAGACCGGGCAAACGAGCATACACCCGCCGCACTTGAGGCAGTAAAGGATATCTCGGAAAGCCTCGCTTTCGGCCAGAGCCAGGCGGCCGTTGTCGAGGATAATGATATGGACCTCCCGGGGGCCATGGACGCCAAGGATATGTTCTTTCTCGATGTCCGTCGTCGAGCTCGGCCCGGTGATGAAGGAAATGTAAGAGGTCACCTTCCGACCCGAGGAGGCAATGGTGAGAGCCTTGAGAAGAGCCACGGCCTCGTCCATGGTTTCGACAAATTTCTCTGTTGTAACGAAGGCGATATGGATAGGGGGAAGGCCGGTCACCAACCGAGCGTTGCCTTCGTTGCTGAGGATGACGAGGGTGCCGGATTCGGCAATGGCCAGGTTGGCGCCAGAAATTCCGACATCAGCCTGGAAAAAGAGCTGGCGCATTTCTTCTCTGGCTACCCGGACGATCTCCTGGCTATCAGGCGGAATGGACCTGCCCAGGGCGCGACTCAGGATTTGGGCGATTTCCTCTTTTGTCCGGTGCAAAGCCGGAGCGGTGATGTGGGAAGGGCGGTCCTTGGCCAGCTGGATAATCCATTCACCCAGGTCTGTTTCGACAACTCGATAGCCCTCCTTCTCGAGGTAGGAATTGAGGTGGATCTCCTCGCTGACCATGGACTTGGACTTGACGATGAGTTTGGCTTTATTTCGGCGGAGAATATCTCCGGCTATGCGGAGAGCTTCTTCAGCGGTTGAAGCGTTATAAACCGAGCCGCCTGCTTTTTGGGCCTCCTGGCAGAACCGCTGGATGAGCGCTGGAAGCTGGGCCACATTCTTTTCCCGGATTGCCCGGGCTGCTTTCTTGTATTCCTCCCAGGGAACTTCCTCCGTGGTCCTGATATACTGGTGATAGTGGAGATGGGAAGCACGGCGGAGGGCCGTCTGGAGGTTCAGGTCTTTGAGGGCTCGCTTGACCTTCTTCTTCCGCTTCCAGCGGGAAAACAATCAAGACTCCTTGGGTTTTTTAGCCAGGTAGGAGTGGGGGTCGACCAGGATCTCCCTGGGCTTGCTGCCTTCGGAAGGCCCCAGGATTCCTTCCTGTTCCATCTGGTCGATGATCCGAGCTGCCCGGGCATAACCGAGCTTGAGCTTCCGCTGGAGGTAGGAAGCTGAAGCCTGGCCTGTCAGCAGGACAAGCTCGACCGCCTTCTCGTAGAGTTCGTCCTTTTCTCCAGGGGCTCCCCGTTCCTGGTCCGTAGGGCCTTTGATGAATTTGACGAGCTTGTCGTCGAACTCGGGGGGACGCTGTTCTTTGACGAATTTGACGAGTCGCGTGACTTCGGGGATGGAGATGTAAGCACAGTGGAGTCGGATCAAGCGGGGATAGTTGGGCGGCATGAAGAGCATATCGCCAAGGCCGAGGAGCTTTTCCGCGCCAGCCGTGTCGATGATGATCCGGGAGTCGACCTTGGAAGGGACGCGGAAGGCGATGCGACTGGAGAAATTGTTTTTGATTGTCCCGGTGATGACATCGATGGACGGCCGCTGGGTGGCCATGACGAGATGGATGCCGACCGCCCTGGCCAGCTGAGCTAGGCGGGCAATGCAGTACTCCACTTCCTGGGCCCCAATCATCATCAACTCGGCCAGCTCATCGATGATGATGACCATGTAGGGGAGAGGCTTGAACTTTTCCTTTTCCTCATCGGTCAGTTTGCCCTTTTTTTCTTTGCGGATTTTGTGGATGAGCTGGTTGTACTGCTCGATGTCCCGGACCTTAAAGTAGCTCAGGCGGTGGTACCTTTCCTCCATTTTCTTGACCGCGTCCATCAGGATTCCGCCCGCCTTCTTCGGGTCGTTGATGACAGGCGTGAGAAGATGCGGGACGCCATCGTAAAGGGTGAACTCCAGCCGCTTGGGGTCGATGAGGATCATTTTCACTTCATCGGGCGTGGCTTTATAGAGGATGCTGGCGATGAGAGCGTTGAGAGCGACGCTTTTTCCTGTGCCCGTCGCGCCGGCGATGAGCAAGTGCGGCATAATCGAAAGGTCGGTGATGTAGACCTCGCCATGAATCGTCTTGCCCAGGGCAAAGGTGAGTTTGGAGGGCGATTTCATGAATTTTTCCGATTGAATGATGTCCCGCAGCTTGATGATTTCCCGCTTATTGTTGGGGATTTCGACGCCCAGGGAGGATCTCCCCGGAATCCTTTGGATGCGCACCGATTCGGCACCGAGGGCCAGGGAAAGGTCCTCGGACAGACTGGCCACCTGGCTGACCTTGATTCCGGGATTCGGATAAAACTCGTAAGTGGTGATGACCGGTCCAGGGTGATACTCCTTGACCTCTCCTTCGACGCGGAACTCAGCCAGCTTCTCTTCAATCCTTTTCTTCTTCTCGTAAAGTTCACTCTTGTCGATCTGCTCGGAGGGAGCGCCTGGGTCGAGAAGAGTCAGGGGAGGAAAAGTATAGCCTCCCGCCTGTTCCATTTCCGGAAAGAGGAGCTTCTCAGGTGGTCGGGGCAGGGGCGGATGAGCCAGAATGGGCTCCGGCTTCGTCGCTTTCTTGACTTCCCTTTTTATAGTCGTAGTCGGTTCCTTTGCGGCGACCTTTTCTTCAGCTCCCTTCGGCCTGGCCGGCGGTCCTTTTTCTGGAGAAGGAGCGTATTTCTCGATGACCTTTTGACGCATCTTCTCCTTAGCCCGGGCCTTCTGGTACCGGGAGATGCGGATGCGGACTTCTTTGAAGGCGAAACTCAAGCTTCGCCCAAAGAAAGCAATGAACCGGCCGAGGGAGAATCCGGTCGAAAAAATAATCAAGAGAAGGAGGAGGGCGAGGAGGAAAATGAGCGAGCCAGCCGGACTGAAATAGCGTACGAGGTAGGAAGAAAGCAGGCCGCCCAGCAATCCCCCGGCCTGAAAATCGGCTCCTCTCCAGGAAAAGCGGTCAAAGAGGGTGGAGAAGAGAGCAGCCAGGAGGAAGAGCAGGAGGATGCTTCCACCCATCCTGGCAAGAAAACGTCGCTCACCTTCGGGGAGAAGGGCTTTGAGCCCGACATAGCCGAGAACAAAAGGGAGGAGGAAAGCAACAAGCCCTAAGAATTGGAGGAGGCCTTCGGAGAGATAGGCTCCCACTTTCCCCCCATAATTCTGTATTTTCTGTCCGGGCAAAGGAGTGTTCGTCCAGGAAGGGTCTTCCGCGTGATAACTGATGAGGCTGAGGAGGGAGTAAAGGGAAAGGATGATAAGGAGGAACGAAAAGATTTCGAGGGAGCGAAAGCGACGGCGCGAGGCTTGTTTTTTTGAACGAGCTTCTTCTTTCTTCTTTTTCCGTCTTTTCATCTAAGGAAATTATAACACATCTGAAGGACATTTCTGAACGCGCCCCAAAGCTTCGGGGGGCAAGAGGTTAGGCAGTCGGGTCTTGGATTAGCAGGTGCCGGCCCGTTTCTTGTTGCCGTTGATGCTTTATTCGGCCATCAGGCCAAGGCCTTGAGAAATGGAGAAGCAGCTTTTTCTCTAGAAAACGAAGGTCAGGCTAGCCATGTACTCCAGACCGCCGAGTTGCACTTTGATGGCATTCTCCTCGGCCTTGGCGGAAGTATACTTGAGCTTGAGGTTGATGAGGACGGGGACCTTCTTCAACGGCTGGATATATGTTCCCGTCAAGAAATGGTAGCCATTGGCGTAATTGAGGACTGTCCCGATGGGATTATCCTCATAATAAAAATAAAAATCTACGCCCCCGCCCGCATAAGGGTTGATCAGGCCGAACGGGAAGATATACCTCACCCCCAGAGAGATGGGGACGAGCGTGAGCTCCGTTTTTTCCTTGGTAAAGGTTAGCGTGCCTTTGCGCGTATAAGCTTTGATTTCTAAGTAGAAATTGAGGTTCGAGACGAGCGCTGAGGAAAGGCCCAGGCCGGCCATGATTCCGCCGCTGGGATAGACAGCGTCGAAGCGAGGTTCATTCATGTTATAGCCGCCGAAAAAGAACTCCACCGACCCCTGTCGGATGGGCTTTTCCTTAAAGGAAAAATCTAAAGGAAAAGCTGGAGGCAAAAAAAGGAAGAGAAAAAGGAAACAGGCTAACCATGAACTGACCTTCTTCCTCAAGGGCAACCTCCTTGGAGCAGTATTTCGAGCGGCCCGGCTTGCCTCGCCGCTTTTTTATCCTCTCTTAAAGCTGCGTTTGCTTGTCCGCAGCCTGTTCTTCCTCCGCAGACGCCGCACTCTCCATCCAGAATTCCCGCTGATGATAGCACGGATGCACTCGCTTGGCAAGACACTTTTTCGCTGTTTCTTTTTACCGGCGATTTATTTATAATGACCAGGCCCATGAAAAATGCGAAACAGCGATGGTCGAGAGGGAGGGGAGCTTGGATTTTGCTTTTTCTTTTTGTCTTCGTTCTGTGCCGGAAGGAGGAGAAAACATCTTTTCCTTCCCCTGAGCGACTGCCTTTCCCCGCGGCGGATTTCAAGCCCGAGGCACCCTTCCAGGGGAAGATTGTCTTTCAATCAGATATGGATGGGGACAATGAGATTTTTCTTCTGACCAGCGAAGGTATGGTGAAACTAACTGACAACTCATGGGAGGATATCTATCCGCGATGGTCTCCTGATGGGTCAACAGTTGCCTATGCCTCCAACCCTGAGGGAAATTATGATATTTATCTCCTGCCGATAGAAGGAGGTAGCCCCTCCCGGGTCACGAGTTCAGCCGCTGACGAAAGAGACCCGGCCTGGCTACCAGACGGGCAGAGATTGCTCTTTGCGGTGGAGGAGAAAAAGGGCCTGAGCCGGCAATCTGACTTGTGGCTACTTGACCTGAGGACGGGGAGCAAAGAAAAATTGATACCCGATTTTCGAGGTACGAACTTCTTAGCCGATGCTTCCCCCCGAGCTCCTCTTATCGCTTTCACCGGGAGGAGGCTCATGGGCTGGGATGTTTTTCTCTTTGACATGGAAAAGCGGATGACGAGGGAATTGGTCCAAGGGGGGAAGAGTTGTCGACCGCGATTTTCTCCCGATGGTCAATCTCTTGTCTATGTTAGCAGTGTAGCCGACGGAAAGGGGGACATCTGGGTGATGGCCTGGGACGGGAGTGGCCAGCGGCGGCTCACCGAGCGCAACGAAACTTATGACTATTTCCCTTCTTGGTCGCCGGACGGCAGGCAGGTCGTTTTTTGCTCGAATCCCCGCAGCGGGTATGCGGATCAAGGGGAATGGGCCATTCTCGTCGTCGACGTCAATACGGGGGAGGCGCGTCCCCTCTTCAATTCAACAGGCCGGGATGTCTTTCCCGACTGGTCCAAGTAGCGAACTCAGGGCATCCTCTTGAGCAAGAATTTCCAGAGGTATTCTCTGGGAACACCGAGGAATTGGGCCCTCCACAGGCGGTCGCACGCGCCGCAAGTCTTGAGGTCGGCGACATGGCCGTCCAGAATCTTTTCCCTGAGCTTGACCATCTTATCATTATTCCAAATTTCCAGAAGAGTCGCTTTCCTGACGTCGCCGAGCACGAGATAGCCAAAGAAATCCTGCGTGCACGGCAGGACCGCGCCGTCCCAGAAGATGACGAGGGCCTGCCACAGGAATGTGCAGGGCGAGTATTTCTTGCCCTTCCCTGAGGCGGGGACTTCTCCAGCCCAGTTGTGCATTTCCTTGACCTCAATTGCATCCAGGGGGAGTCCCCGGAAATGCTGGAGAAACTCTTTCCTTTTCTGCTTTCCCGTGTCTTTATACACTTCCGGGAAGTTGATCAACTCGAGGATAGCCCGAGGCTTTGAGGATTGAAGATTTTTTTTCATGCGGAGGAAGCCAACGATGTTAGCGATCGTCTGGTCAAAGTCGGCATTCACCCGAATGCTTTCATACGTCGTCTTGTCATAACCGTCAAAAGAGAAAGAGATCTGGTCCAGGCCAGCGTTGATCAAGTCCCGCGATTTTTTCTCGTCCAGGAGAGTGGCGTTAGTGTGGAATTTGGTTGTTACTCCAGCTGCCTTCGCATACTTGACGAGCTCTGGGAACTCGGGGTGGAGGAGACCTTCTCCACGGTGGATGAGGTTGACATCAAAAACGAATGAGCTTGCCTCGTCGATAACCTTGCGGAACAAGTCGAAGCTCATGAATCCCTTGTCTTCTTTCTTGAGGTCCTTGTTAGGACACATGACGCAACGGAGGTTGCAGATGCTCGTCGCTTCCACCCAGAGGCGAACCGGGGGATAGGGAAGCCTGGTCTTTTTCTGCTTGTAGGCGCGGTACACCTGCCAAAGGCGACGATAGTAACTGGTCTTGGGGAGAGCCATTAGATTGCCTGACTCCAGCAAGGACGTTTTATACCATGATCAGGGAGTTCTGGCAACTGCTTCCGTATCCCCAAATTTGGGGCGAAGCGGGTTATGGCCTAAGATTGGGCCGGCGGGTAATTGGAGCTAAGCAAAGAACTTAGCCTGTCAAAGAGACGGCCGAAATTTTCGACAGAGACCTGCTCTGGCCTTACCTCGGGAGGAAGACCAAGATAGGAAAGGATTTGGATGACCCGCGGCAGGGGGGCGGCATAGGACTTGAGGTTATTGACCAGGGTTTTTCTTCGCTGGGAAAAAGCCAGACGCAGGAAGGAGCGGAAGCCTCGTCTGTCCTCGATGGGATAAAGGGGTCTTTCCCTTTTCTTGAGCGAGATGAGAGCCGACTCGACGCGGGGCGGCGGGGAGAATGCGCCCGGTTTGAGAATCATGTGCAGGCGGACTTCATAGTCCAACTGGAAAAGGATAGACAGGGGGGCGTATTTCTTTGAGCCCGGTTGGGCGCTCAGCCGCTCGGCTACCTCCTTCTGGAGGAGGAAGACGAAAGCGCGAAAGAAGTCCCTGGCATCGAGAACCTTGAAAAGAAAGGGGGAGGAGATCGAGTAGGGGAGATTTCCGACCAGCTTGACACGGCCGGGTGGGACTTCCTGGTCGCGAAGAAGGTCGGCGAAGTCGAGCCTGAGAACATCCTTCTCCAAGACGATGATGTTCTCCTTCTTTTTCTCCAAGAGCAAAGGGATGAGCGCCCGGTCCTTTTCGATGGCGATGAGTTTGTGGCACCTTTCGGCGAGGGGGAAAGTCAGGGCCCCTTTTCCGGCTCCGATTTCGATGATGAGCTCATCGGGCTGGGGAGAGATGACGGAGAGGATTTTCTCGATGAGAGCGCGGTGCATTAAGAAGTGCTGGCCGAGAGCCTTGGTCTTCCTCATCGTGCCATCCTTGGTTGCGGCGCGCCATAGAGGCGCTTAAACTTCAGTACTGTGACGAGCGTTTCGAGGAGCTTGGCCAGGGTGAGTTTAGTTTTACCCCCCCTTCGGTCATGGAAAACGATGGGCACCTCAGTCAAGCGGAACCCGGCCAGCCAGGCGCGATAGAGGACCTCCAGGACGAGGGAAGGGCCAATAGAAACGAAATTGTCCTCGGTGAGCTCTTCAAGGACGCGACGCCGGAAACAGCGGAAGCCAGAGGAAACATCGTGAACAGGAAGACGGAAGTGACGACGGATGAAGTGCCGGACGAGGTAGGTGAGGAAACGACGGACGGGGTTCCGTTCCTCATCCCGACCGCCGGAAACGAAGCGCGAACCGATAACGACATCGCTTTTTTCCGCCGCCTCGAGAAGAGGCGCGATGAAGCGGGGGTCATGGGAAAAGTCGCCGTCCATTTCGATGATATAGTCAGCCCCAAGGCGAAGAGCTTCTTTAAACCCATCGATTCCAGCCGCTCCCCGGCCTCGCCTCCCCGTCCGGACGAGAAGCTGGAGCCGGGGCTCTTTTTCGGCCAGGCCGCGGACGACTTCGCCCGTTCCATCGGGCGAATTATCATCGACGACGAGAACGGAGAGGCTAACAGGCAGGTTGAGACCGAGGATCTCGTCGACGAGGCCCTGGATATTTTTGCGTTCATTATAGGTAGGAATCATGACGATAGCTCTCGGGCGGGGTTCGGCCATAACCATCAGAGGAGCTCTCCAACCGCTCGGCAGACCATTTCCGGGGTGATGGCCTTCATGCACTTTCTGTCCGGACAGGTTTGTCTGTAGCAGGGGGCGCAATCCAAGCCGGCAAAGATTTTTCGGCCTCGGCCGTAGAGGTCGACCTCAACCGGGCTCGTGGGCCCAAATAAGGCGACAACTTTCTTTTTGAGGGCGATTGCCAGGTGCATGGCCAGCGTGTCCGAGGAAACGACGACGTCCATCATCGAGATGAAGCCGGCAAATTCGAGGAGCGAATTGTCGGCGCCGGTGTTATAGAGCTTTACCCGGCTGCGACGACTCAGACGAAGGTTGAGCTCCTTTTCCCGCTTGCCACCGAGGAGAAAGACGCGGGCGGCGAATTTTCGGTCGAGAAGGCGGATGAGTTTTAGAAAATATTCTTCTGGCCACTGCTTGGTCTCGAACTTTGTTCCCGAGCCCGTGTTGAGCCCAATGAGGGGGCGGGCGGGGGAAATACGGTGCCGCTTGAGAAAAAGTCTGGCCTTGTTCTTCGCCTCTTCGGGGAGGTCAAAGACGTATTCGTCGCCCGCAAAGGGGAGCTCAGCCATTTCGTGGACGACCTCTGGATAGCTCTTCTTGTTCTGAACAAACTTGAGAACGTCATCGACTCCCAAACGATAGGCATAGGCGGAAGCTTCATTGAAAATGATGAGGTTGCCCAGTTCGTTTCTCCCGAACCCAAGCTTCTTTTTGGCCCTGACCTTCGTGGCCAGAGCAGTTGGCCCCCGTTCTTTATCCAGGCTGAGGAGAATATCGAATTCTTCACCGAGGAGTGCGAGGGCGTTTTCCGGGTCGAGGCTGAGCGGCCGGTCGACGAGCGGGTTGTAGAGGAGGAGTTCTATGCTTTCCGGGTCCGTAACCCAGGTAACATGGCTTGGAGCATATTTCTTCTTAAGGGCTGGGAGCAGCGTGGTTGTGCGAAGGACATCCCCCTGGGCGCGGCATTTGATAATCAAAATTCTTGTCGGAAAAGGCGTAAAGTGAGGACATCCTTCGCAGAGGCGCATGAACGGGCACGGTTTTTCGCCCCGGAAATGGAGGCAGTCAGGCCGGAGGGTCAAAACAATCCTCTCCTGGAAGGCAAATGATTGATTATTTATGCCATAAAGAGGGAGCCGATGACAAGCTCGACTTGTGGAAAGTAAAATTCGTTGATACCGTGATGAGAACGGGCTCTTCCCCCGTGCCTTCCCGTCCGCCCCCTCGCATCATCCATCACCCCCTCGTTCCCTGCGAGAGAAAGCTCTGCTTACACCTTGCCAACGGTCGCTTCGCTCCCTCCCTCCTTCTCGGACGCTTCAAAGCATCGGCCGACCAAAGGGACGCTTCCCCTTTGAACCCCGCGCCTTTGTGACCAAAGCCGAACCCCCGCCGCTGCGGGCGTTCTGGGGACTGGCGCCCTGTCACCCATTCTCAACGAGAGTTTCGTTATGGTCACAGGAAAAAAGGTGCTCCCTTGTGGAAATTGGTCGCTAAACAATTTGGGTAGGCTGGCTAATTTCAAGTAATTTTAGGTGAAAAGATTTAGCGTGGCGAGAATGGCGGCTGAGTGGTCAGAGGCGTGGAATAAAAATCTGGGATAACTCTCTGATTGACCCATATGGGTTAAGCTCGAGGAGCAACAGAGGTTTCGAGCCATCGGGGACAGGAGGACGGTTTAGAAGAGACTGGCCCAGAATAAATCGAGTATTCCCATAAGTTAACTCGACTTAATGGATGTTGGCCATCTATGCCTGGTTTATGGTATAAAAAAATGGAGGTTTTTGTCCGTGGATAGAGAAGGATTCCGGGGTAGCCTTCAGAAGGAACTTCTGGCGGAGAAAAGGTCTCTCTTCCATAAGTACGCCGACCTCTTCGTCGGTCAAAAAAACGTCGGAAAATTCCTTCGCTTCGAGCTCATCGTCCTTCTTTTTTCCTGGATTCCGGGGTCGATCGGCTTAGCTCTCCGGAAAATTTTCTTTCCGTGCCTTTTTAGAAAAGTTGGCCGGGGCGTTGTCTTTGGCCGGAACATCACCCTCCGGCATCCGCACAAGATATCCATAGGGAGCAATTGCTTCATCGACGATAACGTGGTTCTGGATGCCAAAGGCAAGGAGAATCATGGCCTCGAGCTGGGGGAGAATGTCTATGTGGGTCGGAACACCATCCTGAGTTGCAAAGAAGGGTCCATCTGGATTGACGATTATTGCAACATTTCCGCCAATTGCACTCTTCTTTCGGAAACGGAGATCAAGCTGGGAAAATTTTGTTTCTTAGCCGGACATTGCTACCTTGTCGCCGGTGGCAATCACAGCTTTGTTGATCCGGATAAACCCATCATGTTCCAGCCCTCGATTTCCAAGGGAGGAATTGCTGTTGGCGAGGATGTTTGGCTCGGGGCAGGAGTCATCGTCTTGGACGGAGTGACGATCGGCCGGGGGAGTGTCATCGGTGCTGGCGCGGTCGTGACCAAGTCTTTGCCTGAATTCTCCATCGCCGTGGGAAGTCCAGCGCAGAGGGTGAGGGACAGACGAGAGAAAAGAGCGGTCTCCGAGGTTTAGAGGGCTACTTATCTTTTTCCCATTCCCGGATGACGATAGAGGCGGCCAGGTTGCCGATGACGTTCGTTGTCGTTCGGCACATATCGAGGATTCTCTCCACTCCCAGAATGAGAGCCAGTCCTTCGAGGGGAATGCCGATTTGCTTGAGAACCATGACGAGCATGACGATGCCCGCCGTCGGAACGCCAGCGGCGCCGATCGAAGCCAGCGTGGCCATGAGGACAATGCTCAGCTGGTTGCCGAGGTTGAGGGGGAGGCCGTAAATCTGGGCGATGAAAACGGCCGAAACACCCTGGTAAAGGGCAGTGCCGTCCATGTTGATGGTCGCCCCGAGGGGGAGGACGAAGCTTGAAAACTTCCTCTCGACGCCCATGTGGTCGAGGGCGTCGAGGGCAACCGGGAGGGTAGCGCTCGAGCTCGACGTGCTGAAAGCGAAGAGCATCGGC
>CAYUKK010000080.1:0-35407 GCA_964445305.1 uncultured Eubacteriales bacterium | reverse complement strand
AACGGTATCATCGATACACTCCAGGGCTTCTTCCCCATCGGCCGCTTCGAGGAACTGGTAGCCTTCGTACTCCAGAATCATTTTCAGGGATTTTCGAATGTTCTCCTCATCGTCGACGACCAAAATTTTTGCTTTCATCTGGCTTCTCATCGGTGCCTCTCGGCTTAGATTTTAGCACAGACGGGGGTCAATCGCCACCTCGGGGCGACTGAAAAAATGGAAGCGCGGCAATGACAATCTGAGTTGGAACTCCCGTTTGCCCGTTACGCCCGATTGGGGTAACATAGAGGCGATGAAAACAGGGCGGATGTTATCCAGGCTGGCGCTTTCCCCCTTTCTCTTCCTCTTTTTGAATCATGGTTGTTCGCGGCTCTTAGCATTAGAAGTTGCAAAATCAAGGCCTTTTACCTTAGAGAATGGTCTTCGGGTTTTTCTCCTGGAGAAACACGATATCCCGCTCATCAACGTTGTCGCGGCGGTTAACCTCGGAGCAAAGGACGAAGTGGCCGAGACGAGTGGTCTTGTTCACCTCCTCGAGCATTATATTCTCTTTCGGGGTACGGACCAACGCTCGGGGAGCGAAATCAGTCGCCAGGTTAGGCAACACGGCGCCTATTTCAACGCCCATACTGGCCCGGATCTGGCTCTCTTTGAGATTGTCGTCCCGGCCGAGCACGCTTTCTTCGCTCTGCGCAACCAGAAAGAAATCCTCTTTGAATTGAAGCTGACGGAAGCTGGCCTGGAGGAAGAGAAAGAGGTCATCTATGAAGAGCTCCGAGAGCTCGAAGACGACCCTTTCCGCTACGCCACTTCCTTGACCTACCAGCATCTTTTTGCCGGCCATCCTTACGGAAATCCAGTTGAAGGGAGGAAAGAAGTCATCAGCAGCCTGAAGGTCGGGACCGTCGAGGATTTCTACAAGCGCTTTTTCGTTCCCTCGAATTGTGCTCTGGCTGTCGTAGGGGATTTTGATATCGGGGTGCTTGAAAAGGAAGTCCGGAGCGTTTTTGGGGAAGTGGCGGCAACTCCCTTTTCAGCCCCAGAGCCAACCCCGGTCAAGGTCGCTCCACCGCTTCGAAAAGCCGTCGAGTTGGAGGTCGAGCTCGACGTGAACAAAGCCTACATTGTCATTGGGTTTCTTGCTCCCGATTATAACCATCCCGACCAGTATGCTTTTGACCTTTTAACTGAAGTGCTCGGCCGGGGCATCAGCCCGATGCTGAGCTTTGCCCTGCGCGGCCGCCGAAGGCTGGCTGAGACCATTTATATGAGTTACCATGCCCACAAGTACGGCGGCATCTCGCTCACCTATCTGACTCTGAATCCCCAGGATGTGGTCGCGGCCAAGCGCGAGACGCTCAGTTTCTTGCGTAAAGCACGTAACGAAAATTATTCACCCGACGATTTCATCGGCGAAGCTCAGTTCCAGGCCTTTGATTTTCTGGGTGGAGCGAAAAACAAAATCCGCTACACCGCCTATCGAGCCATGGAAAGCGGGCTTTCTCTTGCCCGTTCGCTCGCCCAGCACTCCTTATTGAGTTATTCGGAATCGCCGCTCGTCTATCTTGAAAACATAGAAAAAGTCACCGCCTCGGACTTGAGGAAGGTGGCCGCTTCCTACCTCAGCCGGAGTGAATATGTGGCCGTTTCGGTCGTCCCAAAAAAAGGCGGCGCAAAGAGCAGAGGATGAGAACATCTTTCCGGTCGGTCTTCCTCCTCGCCTGGCTCAGCGCCAGAATTTTGACTATCACGCCTATTTCCCTTCTTTTTTCGGCTGAGAAGGACAGTCTATCCAACGGCCTGGTCGTCATCTATGAGCACAATGATTCCTCCCCTACGACCTTCCTCCAGCTTCTCATCCGAGGCGGAAAGAGCGCTGAGCCCGAAGGAAAAAAAGGCCTTTCCTTTTTAACCACTCGGCTGGCTGTTGAAATCCCGGATTCAAGCAAAGCCCAGGAGCTCCTGAGGCTTGCCTCCAGCTTCTCCGTAAGTTCCCGGGGAGACTATTCCCTCATTAACATCGAATGCCTGACTGAGGGCCTGGAAGCGACGCTGAGGATCCTGGCCAGAGTTATCGCCTCTCCCCTTTTCTCCGGAATGAGGGTCGATTCGATTAAAAAATACATGGCCCATCAGGCCAAGGTCGAAAGCGATGACTCGCTCGTCATCGGTCATCTGGCAGCACTCGCGTCTTACTTTGGGGAAGTCGGCTATGGATGGTCCTCCTACGGAGATGAGAAATCGCTGGCTGAGATCCGGAACAGTGATGTCGCCGATTTCTACAGAAAATCTTTCACTGCCTCCAACGTGGTCATTTCTGTCAGCTCAGACCAAAAAAAGGAAACCCTCATGGGCGTGATCGAGAAGGCTTTCGGCTCCCTCCCCTCCGGAAAGCCGATGCCTCCCGCTCCAGTAGCTCTGCGTTATCCTGAAAAAAAAGAGCTTTACATCCCGAAAGAAACGAAACAGCACCTCGTTTGCCTGGCTTTTGGGCTGGCTGAAATCGAACCCCGGCGCTATGCCATGAACGAGCTCATCGGCAATTTTCTGGGCAAGGGTTCAGGGTCGAAACTCTGGCCTCTCCGCTCCGAGGCGAAGCTGGCCTACAACGTGAATTGTCGGGTAACGCAGATGCAGAAAGGAGGAATCTTGGAGGCCTATCTCGAAACGGACGGGACAAAGAAAGACCAAGCCATCTACTCCCTTCGAGAAGTATTGAACAGGGTGAACAAGGAAGGTATGAGCATGGAGGAGTTCGAGGCGTCCAAGGCGGCGACCAAGACCAATTTTCTCCGGGATAACGAGCTCAAGGACCAAAGAATGGCCACCCTTGGTTCCTTCGAGATGCTCGGCCTTGGGTTCGATTATATGGCTAAGTTCCCATGTCTTGTCGACTCCCTCACCTTGGAGGAGGTCAATGCCTATTTCCGGGCAACCTTGGACCTGGAGAGAGCCCTTCTCATCGTTGTCGGGCCGGCTAACTGACCCGAGAAATGGCGCCTAATTTGGAGCCACTTTCTTGGCGAGTTCTCGGAGTTCAAGACCTGTGTATTCGACGGTCAATTTGATCTCGTTTTCAACGCCGGCCAGGCGCGCCAGGATTTCGGTCCGGGGGGTGAGCCAGCGGGATTTCAGCTCGAGGAGCCCCGAACTAACCGCCTCCCCCCAAACAGAGAAGTCGTTTTTGGAGGAGGGGTCAAGCCATTCCATTTTTTCCTCGACCGGTCGACCGAAGCGCTGGATAAGGGCTTGCTTGACTTTTTGATAATCCTCGAGCGAAGCATTCTTGTCTTCATAATGATTCTGGAAACGGAAGAGGGTCTGGCTCAGCTTGTTGGCGGCAAAAACGTACTCAATGGCGCAGTCCATATTGATGACCTTCTGGAGGTAGGTCATGATGTCCAATCCGCCTGACTTCCGCTGGAGAGCTGGCTTCCCTTCCAACTCCAAGACCTGCTTCTTGGACATGCCCCACTTCATCTCCTCGAAGTTACGAGGGGTATACTCCACCTGCTTCTCTTGCTCTTCCCCCCGGATGAGAATGGAATTGATAAGGTCGAAGAGGGGTTCGACCACCGAATCCAGGATATAGCCCGATTTGGTTGTGCCCGATTTGGCGGACTTGAAGCAGACATAATACCAGTTTTTCTTCTGTTTTCCAGAGTAGAGAAGAGAGAGGACATGGCCTCTCTCGACGGTCTCCACGACCGGGCTGGCGTCATCAGGTTTAAGGTAAACGTGGGCGTAATCGGTAATGACCCGGACCTTCTTATCGAAGGAGAAAAGAAAACCTGGAACAAGGCTCAGGCAAAAAACCAGGATGAAAAGGGCGACCCATCCTTTTCCTTTCGCTGAGAGAAACATCTTACTTTCCTTTTCAGGCGGAATCCCGCCTCCTTTATCTTTACTTTCCTTGAGAACATATCCAGAATGCCGCGGCAGAGGAAGGGGAACAATCCTCATCCGGGGTGAATTGGGCAGGGAATTTCCTTCACCCCTAAGGAGTAACCCTTAAGCCAGGTTCAGTCAGCTCAATACCTCAGCGAGCCTGTTGAGCTCTTGCCAGTCCTTGTCCACTTCTTCCTGGATTTTCTCGAGCATCCAGGCGTTTTCCTCTTTGAAAAGATGGCGGAAACGGCCCTGCGACTTGAGCCATTCGAGGACAGGCTTCTTTTCCTTGGGCTTATAGTTTATTTTATAGCGGCCGTTTTCGACTTCATAGAGAGGCCAGACACAGGTGTCCGCAGCCAGCTGAGCGAGCTTGATTCCTTTTGATTCGTCGTATTTCCACTCGGTCGGGCAAGGACAGAGGACGTTTAGGAAGGCGGGGCCATCGGCTTCGAAAGCCTTCTTGGCCTTGTTGTAAAGGTCCTGCCAGCGGTGCGGGCTCGCCTGGGCAACATAGGGAATCTTGTGGGCGGCTAATATCTGGGTTAGGTCCTTTCGTCTCTGGATCTTGCCCGGGCTCTTCGCTCCGGCGGGCGACGTGGTCGCCGATGCTCCCAGCGGAGTGGCCGAGGAACGTTGGCCGCCGGTATTAGCATACGCGTTGTTGTCATAGCACACGTAAACAAATTTGTGGCCTCTCTCGACGGCTCCGGAGAGGGCCTGGAGGCCGATATCGTAGGTTCCGCCGTCACCAGCCACGGCCATGAATTTGATTTTCTTATCGGCCGGAATCTTCCCCTTCTTCTGGAGAGCCCTGTACATGGCCTCGACGCCGGCTATAGTCGAGGCAGCGTTCTCGAAAGCGCTATGGATCCAGGTCATGTTCCATGCCGTTCGGGGAAAAATGGTCGTGCAGACTTCCAGGCACCCCGTGGCGTTGGCGATGATGACGGGGTCTTCAGTGGCCCGGAGAATGATCTTGAAAATAAGCGGGATGCCGCAGCCCAGGCACATGCCGTGCCCGGCCACGAGCTTATCTTCCATGAGGGCTAAATCTTTGAGTTTGGCCATGGTCGTCTTCTCCTTTCTGGCTCCTACTCTCTCAAGTTGAGATAGCCGAGCATCTGGTCCACTTTGCCGGTCTCGGCAATTCTCTGAAGCTTCGCCGCGGCCTCCTTGAAGTGCTCGACGTTGATATCGCGGCCGCCCAGGCCATAGACATAGTTGATGATTTTTGGCTTCGTTTCGTAATCATAGAGCGCTGAGCGGATTTCCGTGAAAAGGGGGGCCCCAAAAGCACCGGGGCTGGATGAGCGATCAAGAACGGCCACAGCTTTGAGCCGGTGAAGGGCCTGGGCAATCCTATCATGGGGAAAGGGCCGGAAAACGCGCGGTTTGAGAAGGCCGATGGGCACTCCTTCGTTCCGGAGTTCATCGATGGCGTCCTTAGCCGTGCCAGCGGCTGAGCTCATGACGACGATGGCTATTTCGGCATCGGCCATCCGGTATTCCTCAAAAAAGCCATAGGACCGGCCGAATTTCTGGCCGAATTCGCGGCCGACCGCCTCGATGACAGCCGGAGAATTCTCAATGCCCTCGATCTGGCTTCGCTTGTGCTCGAAGTAGTAATCAGTGAAATCGATGGGGCCGACGGTGATGCGCCGGCTCGTGTCGAGGAGTGGATAGACAGCCTGATACTCGCCGACGAACTTTTTCACTTCCTCGTCGTCTTCGACCTGAATCTGCTCGGCTGAATGGCTGATGATGAAGCCGTCGAGCCCAACCAGGACCGGCGTCCGGACATCCAAGTGTTCGGCGATGCGGAAGGCCTGGATGAAGTTGTCATAAGCCTCCTGACAGTTTTCGGAGTAGATCTGGATCCAGCCTGAATCGCGGGCGCCCATGGTATCGCTGTGATCGCCATGGATATTGATGGGGGCGCTAAGGGCCCGATTAACGATGGCGGCGACAATGGGCAGCCTGAGCCCGGCGGCGATGTAGAGCATTTCCCACATAAGAGCGAGACCTTGGGAGCAGGTGGCTGTCATCACCCGGCCGCCAGCCGCCGCGGCGCCGATGCAGACGCTCATGGCACTGTGCTCGCTCTCCGGGCAGACGAACTCGCCCCTGATCAGCCCGTCGGCTTGAAACTGGGCGATGGTTTCGACAATGGCTGTCGATGGCGTGATCGGGTAGGCGGCGACCACATCGGGGTCAATCTGACGCACGGCTTCAGCTATAGTCTGGTTTCCGTTGAGAATCTTGATGACGCTCATCCCTTCCCTCCTTCGGCCAGCTTGAGCTCTTCTTTGACCATGACGATAGCCTTTTCCTTGGTCGGACATTCCTCGGCACACAGCCCGCAGCCGGTGCAGTAATCATAGTTGATGCCTGTCACCTTTCCGTCCTCGACGCGGATAGCAAGATGGGGGCAGTAGAGCCAGCAGAAGAAGCACTGGATGCAGTGCTCCTCGAGGAATTCGGGCTTTCGTCCGGACCGCCAGGTCCCCGTCTTGTTGAGGACGGAGTTTCCAGCATCGAGGTTAATCGTCCCGATGGTCAATTCTTTCCACGTTTCTTTTTTCATCCTTCTCTTACCTCCGCAAAAGCCCTATCGATAGTCCGCAGGTTCATCTCCACCACCTCCGGCCGGAGTTTCTTGGCCAGGGAGAGCCTGAGGTTCTCCCTGAACTTGGTCAGGTCCATGAGATGGAGAGCTTTGACCAGAGCGGCCACCATCGGCACGTTGGGGATGGCCCTTCCCAGCTCATCGCGGGCAATCGTGTAAGCGTCAAGGGCATAGATTTTTCTTTGGCCCAAGTTCAGCCGCTCTCTTACCAGCGGGATGTCGAAGGTCGTGTTGAGGATGAAGATGCAATCCTCCTTGGCCCCGTCGCTGATATTGATGAGCCCGAGAAGGCTGGGGTCAGTGACGGCAACGATATCCGGGTGGTAAACTTGGCTGTGGGTACGGATGGGTTTCTGACTGATGCGGTTAAAAGCCAGGATGGGCGCCCCCCGCTTTTCCGCCCCGAATTCGGGAAAAGCCTGGACATACTTTCCTTTCTCTGTGGCAAGGACATCCGCCAGCGTCACGGCTGCGGTGACAACGCCCTGCCCGGCTCGGCCGTGCCAGCGAATCTCAATCGTCTCTTTCATCGAGCCTCCTTGTTTCTCAATCTTTAATCTCCGTCCTTCCTTCCAGGGCCTTCTTGATCGTCACCTGGTCGGCAAAGTCGATATCCGAACCAACCGGCAGGCCCATGGCCAACCGGGTCAATTTCAAGGGGAAATTCTTGAGCATGCGGACAAGATAGAGAGCCGTTGTTTCCCCCTCTGAGGTGGGGTTGGTGGCGATAATGATTTCCTTGAACCGCCCCTTCTCCACCCTGTCGATGAGCTTTTCCAGGCGAAGCTCATCTGGGCCCACACCTTTAAGAGGGGCCAGGGTGCCGAGGAGAACATGGTAGCGGCCGTGGTAAACTCCCGTTTTTTCGATAGAGGAAATGTTATAAGGTTCCTCGACGACACAGAGGAGGTCATCGCTCCGGTCAGAGTCGGTGCACAACTGACAGGGGTCAACATGGGTGATGTTGTTACAAACTGAGCAATAGAAAATCCTTTTCTTGGCCTCCCGGATGACTTCAGCCAGCCTGTTGGCTTCTTCCGGGGGCAAGTTAAGGATGTAGAAGGCAATCCGTTGAGCCGTTTTAGCTCCGATGCCCGGAATCCGCTTGAGCTCTTCGATGAGGTCGTTAAGGGGCTGGGCGTAATCGAACATCAGAAAAGTCCCGGAATCTTGAACCCCCCGCCCAGGTTGCCGATTTTCTCAGCAATGGCCTCGTCGACCTTGGCCGTCGCATCGTTGAAGGCAGCTACCACCAAATCCTGAAGCATTTCGACATCGTCCCGACTGACGACTTCGGGGTCGATCCGGACCGTGAGGACATTCTTGTGGCCATCCAGAGTGACGCTGACCATCCCGCCGCCGCTCGTTCCCTCGACCCGCATTTCGGCCAGTTGGCGCTGGAGCTTTTCCTGCATTTCCTTGGCCGTTTTGATCATTTTCTGGAGATTGGCGATATCTTTCATCCGACCCTCCCTTTCTATGGCCTCTCCTTGGCTCTTTGGATGGGCTCGACAGAAAGGACCTGGGCCTTGAAGGCATTCATGAATGCCTGCACGGTCGGGTCCTTCAAGGCCATTTCCAGCTCTTTGTCCCTTTTTCCGCTGACGCCGTTGATGGCGTCGACCACCCTAATTTTAACTTTCTGGCCCAGGACTGCTGAGGCCACCCGTTCGATTGTTCTCGCTTCCCTTTGCACGGTCTCCTGGTAGAAATCTTCGCCGGCGGGGAAGGCAATCTCGAGGATAACAGGGTTCTCGATGACGAAGCGCTTTTCGGGGTGGAATTTGATGTCGACTGTTTCGTCAACAATCCGGAAGGAAACCTGTCGAGAAAAGACGGCGGCCAGAGAGCTCTTTTCCTTTTGGAGCTCCTCCAGGATTTTATGGAAAACGTCCTGATTCTCCTCTCCCCGGGCGCGAGGCGATGGACCCGCGACCTTCGGCTCCGCAGGTTGCTCAGGGGCTCGGGCAGGCCTTTCGCCGCCTCCGCCACTCTTTTTGATCTTTTCGACTTCGTCGAGAAGCTCCTGAAGCGGGATGAGCCTCTTAAAATGGCAGAGCTTGACGAGCACCGTTTCGAGGTAAATCTGGGGATGGGAGGAAAAACGCAAGCCGGGTTCACTCTGCTGGATAGCGAGAAGATAGCGCAGGATTTCTTCGGTCGAAGCCTTCGACGATTCCTCTTTGAGCTCGCTCAGTTCCTCAGCGCTGAGGGAGAGGACGTCCTGGCAATCGGGGAGCGTCCGGGCTAAGAGGAGGTTGCGGAAATGCCTGATGAGCTCCTTATAAAAAGTGCGCAAATCGTGCCCTCTCGCCATGATTTTTTCGACGAGGGGAAAGACCCCGGCTGGGTTTTGCTCCAGGATCAGGCTCGAGCATTCAAACAGAACGTCCTTATCGATAACTCCCAGTATTTCCTTGATGTCCTCGTCACTGATGATCTCGCCGGCGAAAGCCACAGCCTGGTCGAGCAAGCTCTGGGCATCGCGCAGGCTGCCGTCCGCCGCTTCGGCAATCAAGTTCAGCCCATTGGGCGAAATGGTGATTTTTTCCTTGCGGGCGATGTCGAGAAGATGGTTGACGATATCTCGTGGGGAGATTTTCTTGAACTCGAAATGCTGGCAGCGCGAGACGATGGTCAGCGGAACTTTATGGAACTCGGTCGTCGCAAAAATGAAAATCGTTTGAGGCGGCGGCTCTTCGAGCGTCTTGAGCAGAGCGTTAAAGGCATGGCCGGAGAGCATGTGAACTTCGTCGATGATGATGACCTTGTAGCGACTGTGGATGGGTCTATACTTGGCTGTATCGCGGATGGGACTAATATCTTCTACCGTCCGACTCGAGGCGCCATCAATCTCGAGGACATCGACCGACCTGTCCTCGGTGATGGCCTTGCAGGATTCGCACTCGTTGCACGGGTGGGGCGTCGGTCCCCGGCGGCAGTTGAGGGCTTTGGCGAGAACACGCGCCACTGTCGTTTTGCCCACGCCCCGCATTCCCGAAAAAATATAGGCCTGAGCGATCCGATTATTCTTGATGGCATTCTGAAGAGTCTGGACGAGCGGCTTCTGACCGATAACCTCTTCGAAGGTCATAGGCCTGTATTTACGGGCGTAGATGAGATATGACATCGCCGTTTAGATGAGTCTCACTAAGGAAATGGATTTCCTTTTTTGTAAGCTTTATCTTAGCATATTTTGGGGCGATTTCCAAAAAATATTTTTCACCTCGAAATTGCCGAGCAAAGCGCCCGACGGGTCCTGTCGTGGTTCACCCCCGGCGCCCCCGAGCGGTCTATCTTGTTTATAATCAGTCAGGAAGATAGGTGGCATCAAACGCTCGGGTCGGCGGGGGGCCCCCGAACCACGCCACCCCTCGGGTGCGCTCGCTATCGTGATAATTTGTTAAAAGATCAAACACTTTCGCTTGATGATAATTCTCTAGCGGCAATTTTAGGTTTCACCTCGAAGCAGCAAGACGTTATGGGTTAGCTCGTGCAGTTTAAAACCACTCGAGGCGCAATCCCGATACATTATTCCCTGCCCTCCTGAAGATTGGCTAGTCCTCTTTTCCCTTTATGCCCTCACGGCTTAAAACTAAAGCGTTTGGGAGAAATGTTTTTCAGGTTTACTCCTCCAAATGACAAGTCTATAATTTGGAGCGGTAAGAAGAGTGTCCAAACGTCAGAGCCTCGTTGAAATCCATTTGGCGACGTTGCTCTTCGGCCTGGCCGGGCTTTTTGGCAAATGGCTCTCGCTTGCCCCCCTTCTCATCGTCCTGGGCAGGGTTTTCTTCGCTAGCCTGGCCCTCGGGTTTGTCCTCCTCATTTCGAAAGCAAGCCTGAGAAGAGTGCCGGGAAGGACCTATTGGGTTCTGGCTTCTCTCGGCGCCCTCCTGGCCATCCACTGGGCCGCCTTTTTTCAGTCCATCCAGGTATCGACGGTGGCGGTTGGGCTCCTCGCCTATTCCAGCTTTCCTGTCTTTACCGTCTTCCTCGAGCCTCTCCTCAGCCGCGAGAGACTGGACGGCCCAAACCTGTTTCTGGCCTGTATTTGCCTTTTGGGGGTCTTCCTCATCATTCCCCGCTTCGATGTGGCCAATGCCGTGTTTCAGGGGGTCCTCTGGGGGCTTGGCTCGGGGGTGGCCTTCGCTGTTTTAACGACCTTCAACCGAAGGTTGACCCAGAAGTTCTCCAGCCTTGTCATCGCCTTCGCCGAAGATGTGACGGCGACGCTCCTCCTCTGGCCATTCCTTTTTTTCTATCGCGCCGACTGGACAATCAAGGAGGGAGTGCTCCTACTTTTCCTGGGGGTTATCTGCACCGCTGGCTCCCACACGCTCTTCATCCGAGGAATGCGACACGTTCGCGCTCAGACAGCCAGCATCATTAGCTCGCTTGAGCCCGTCTACGGTATTTTGCTGGCTTTCCTTTTTCTGAGGGAAGTTCCTTCGGCCAGGACTCTCCTCGGCGGCGCCATCATCCTCAGCGCTGTGGCCACTCTTTCGGCTCGCGAAGCGTCGAGCCGGAAAGCTGTTTCTCTTCTTTCTTCTTCACCTTCTTCTTAACCACTTTCTCCTCTTCCCGGTGACGCTCCAAAATTTTAGCTTTCTCCTCCTCATGTTCCTTCTTGAGCTCTTTGGCTTTGAGGCTGTAATCTTTTTCGACCTTCTCCTTCGAGGCCGGGTCGGAGGCGAGACGCTTTTCATCCTCGAGTCGACGCCTCAGTTCTTCCTCCTCTTTCTGTTGGCTCTGCTCAAGAAGGCGCAGCTCTTTTTCGTGCTCCTCCTTCAGCCAGCGGTCAGGAGGCTCTGTCCTTCCTGGAGTTTCGATGACCCGCAGCCGGAGTTCCGGAAGTTTGGTTTCCGCTTCTTCTTCCGAAAGGTAGGATTTGGGCTTGGCTTGTTCGTTGGCTCTCAGCTGGGGCCGATAAACTCGGACGACGCGGCCGCTCACTCTCTCCCTATCGGGCGATGAGGAATCCTCGAGCTCATAGCGGGAAACATCGCTCCGGGTGACGCGGCGGATATGGTCGACATCGACGCCCGGGTTGTAAACCTGGCGGTTGCGGTCGACGAGGTTGGCTTTGGCGACCGTGAAGCGAATGACGGTTCTGTTCCTCTCCAGGGGAAGGACATAGCGGTCGAGATAATCGTATTGAAAATAGCGGCCTTCGACGAACACCCAGTAATGGTGGGGCAGCTCATCAGGAAAAGTGCGGAATCCGACGCCGACCACGAACTCGATGTCGGGTGGTAGCGGCGCCCAGCCGATATAAAGGGAGCCCCAACGCCAGGTGACCCAGGCTGGTGCCCACACAGTCCCGGGCACCCAGAACCAGCCGAGACGATGGTGCCAACCCCAACGGCCGTAATGGAACGTAATCCAACCCCAGGGGTAATAGGAAAGCCAAGTCCAGCCGTAGCTCGTCCAGACCCACCGGCCATATGTATAGGGTCGCCACTTATGGGAAACGCGGTGGGGTATCCAAACATATCCGTAGGAAGCGTGGAAAACCCAGCTACCGTAGGGGGAGAGATAATCATAAAAATAAGCCAGATCCATGGCCGGGCCGCGTCTTACAGCTTCACGCTCCGGGTAGCGCTCGCGCTCTGCAGGGGGGTATTCTTCATGGGGGACATAGATGATGCAGCTCGAAAGCCAAACGCAAAGACAGGCAAGAACGAGAAGCAAAATGATTTTTTCTTTCTTCATCGCTTTGTCCTCTTTTTTTTTCATTTTTTCATACCTAAATTAGCAACTATCGTGCCAAATTCAAGCTCGAGGCCCTTTCCCTCCCATTTTTATCATAAGCGCGAATCTGTGTCCAAAAAAAATTACAACTGATATATAATTATTCCTTTTTTTCCCATGATTTCTATCGGAATATGGGAATTTAACCTGGATGCATGCTCCTCGGCTTGAGAGCAACCGCCTTAGCCAAGGGCTTTGAAAACCCTCTTGATCCGCTTATAGGCCCAGTTGAGGTCCCGCTGTTTAATGGAAAGAGGCGGTGCGAAGCGGATGACGTTCTCGTGTGTTTCTTTGCAGAGAAGGCCTTCTTTCTTCAGCTCTTCGCAGAATCGCCTGGCTCCCCCGGCCTCAGGCCTGAGCTCGATGCCGAGGAGGAGGCCAAGCCCCCGCACTTCTCTGATGTGACGGCTCTTTATTTTCTTGAGTTTTTCGAGAAAATAAGCCCCTTGAAAGGCGGCGTTCTCGATGAGCTTTTCCTCTTGAATGACCCGCAGGGCTTCGCGGGCGACAGCGCAGGCCAGGGGGTTTCCGCCGAACGTCGAGCCATGTTCACCAGGTTTAAAGACGCCGAGGATTTGACGGGTGGAGAGGGTGACCGAAATGGGGTAGAACCCTCCGCCCAGGGATTTCCCGATGACGACCATGTCGGGCTTGACGCCCTCGTGGTCGCAGGCGAAGAGCTTGCCCGTACGCCCCAAACCCGTCTGGATTTCGTCGGCGATGAAGAGGACGTTATTTTCACTGCACAGTTTCTTAGCTTCCCGGAGATAGCCAGGGGGAGGGATAAGGATACCGGCTTCGGCCTGGACTGGCTCGACAAGGAAGGCCGCCGTGTGGGGATGAATGACTTCGCGGAGGGCTTTGAGGTCGCCATAGGGAATGACGACGAAACCAGGCGTGAACGGACCGAAATCATTCCGGTAGAGGGGCTCGGTGGAAAAGCTGATGATGGTCACGGTTCGGCCATGGAAGTTGTTCGCGCAAGCGACGATCTCGGCCTTGTTTTCAGGGATGCCTTTGACCTGATAAGCCCATTTGCGAGCTGCTTTGATGGCCGTTTCGATGGATTCAGCGCCCGAATTCATGGGCAGCACCATCTCATAGCCAGTCAGGTCGCAAAGCTCTTTGGCGAGCAGAGGCCATTGGTCGTTCCGGAAGGCACGCGAAGTAAGGGTCAACCGCTTGGCCTGATTCTGGAGGGCCTTGAGGATACGAGGATGGCAATGCCCTTGATTGACGGCAGAATAGCCGCTCAGAAAATCGAGATACTTGCGGCCTTCGACATCCCAGACCCAGATGCCCTTTCCCTTGGTGAGGACCGCGTCGAGGGGATGGTAATTGTGCGCGCCGTAGAGCTCCTCCAAGAGAATAAAATCTCGACTATCCATGATGACTCCTTCTCATGAACCGACTCATCCTGTCGATGCAAGTCGAAAAGAATCCCTCTGGCGGAGAGGGCGGGATTCGAACCCGCGGTACGCCATCGAGACGCACACACGCTTTCCAAGCGTGCTCCTTAAACCACTCGGACACCTCTCCGCTTGAAAAAACGCCGATCCTGCTGTGCTCTTCTATCGGCTTCGGGATGCGAACAGGTCGGCGATTCCTAAGGCATTTAAAATTATCAGAAAACCGCACCCAGGTCAATTTTCGGGCTGGCCCTCAATCGCCTCAGAGAGACCGCGATGGCGACGAGGCGGCAACTCGGCTCAGGTGCTGATGTGGAGGATGTCCTTGAGTAAGGCCGCAGCCGCGCCTCGGGGGTCGGATTTTCCTCCACTCACGCTGACGATGCCCATAGTATCTGTGGTGAAAGCAATGGCCTTGTTCGTTCCGTCAACGTTGAAAAGCGGGTGGTTACTGTCGATAGCCTGAGGTTGAACAGAGGCGTAGATTTTCCCCTGCTTTTCCTTTTTTTCTCCCCTCGCCAGCTCCTTCGTCTCGCGCTCCAAACGACCAATGAGCTTTACCTTTTTCCCTTCCCGAGTGGCTCGACGGACGAAATGGAGAGGAAGCTGAGCAATGCCTTCGATGGCGATGTCCTCGAGAGTAATGTCGGATTCCCAGATAGCTCGAGCGATAAGCAGAAGCTTGATCGCCGTATCCCGGCCACTCACATCCAGGGACGGGTCTGGCTCGGCGATGCCGCGCGCCTTGGCCTCCTCGAGACAAGCGTCGTAGCTTCTCCCCTTCCCCATTTCAGTGAGAATGAAATTCGTCGTGCCGTTAAGAATTCCTTCCATAAGGCTTATCTCTGAACCAGCCAGGCAATAGAGGCCGACGTCGAGCGCGGGAAGGGCCGCGGCGGTCGCCCCGCTGAATTTTAGGCACAACCGCTTTTGCTCAGCTTTCCTGCGGAGGCCAGAAAAATCGACGACCAGGGGGGCTTTATCCGCCGTCACGACATGCCATCCAGAATGGAGAGCCAGCCGAGTAAGAGACAGGCCGGGTTCGCCTGTTTTAAGGCTAGAGGGCGTGGCCAGGACCAGGACACCTGGAGTGAGGCGAGCAATAGCCTGAGCAAAATCAAGCCCTGGTTTCCAGAGCGGGTGGGAGCGAAGCTCAGCTAAGGGGAGGTCGGCGATCTCGGGGTCATTCAGTCCGGAGGGCGAGGCTGAAAGCAAACCTCCCCCTTGCTCCAGAATGACCTGGAGGGTCAGGTGGAGCCCGTACCGATTTTCGATAAAGGCAGCTTTATCCTGGATCAGGCGGAAAAAAGACCGGCCGACATGGCCGAATCCTGCCAGAGCTAAGTCAAACGATTTGGACATTTCTTATCTTGCCCGGAGGTGCCCTCTGGCTTTAAAGTCTATCTGAGCGGGCATTGGCGGAGAGGGTGGGATTCGAACCCACGATCCCGATAACTCGGGATAACGGTTTTCGAGACCGTCGCCTTCAACCACTCGGCCACCTCTCCGTTTACATAACTCTCACATCCTCTTCGGTCGAAAAAATAATCAAGAACGAGCGGAGCAATGCCGCCGCTTGGACGCAAAGAAGCGCTGGAGCAATGCCCCGCATTCCTGTGCCAGGATGCCTGCCTTGACAGCCGGCCGATGGTTTAGCCGGTCAAAGGGAAAAGACATCGTCGATTCGATTGCCCCCGCCTTAGGGTCGGACGCGCCGTAAACTATCTTTCCCACCCTCGCCTGGACTGCCGCTCCAACGCACATAGCGCATGGCTCGAGGGTTACGTAGAGGTCACAGCCGGGCGGAAGTCGATAGTTCTTCAGCTTGATAGTGGCCTTTCGGATGGCCAGGATTTCAGCATGGGCGGTCGGGTCGTGACGACGTATCGGCTCGTTGTGGCCGCGGCTTATGATTTTGCCGCCCCGGACGAGGACCGCCCCGACCGGGACCTCGCCCCGGCTCGAAGCTTTATCCGCCTCGGCCAGGGCAAGGCGCATGAACTTTTCTTCCTGGCTCATGGTTGCAGTTTTTTTCACTATCTTAGATTTGGCCAATCAAATTTTCATTCTACCCTCATCCTGGTCGCGCCGTCAAATTCTGGACCTCCCTCCCGGTCTTTCGTCGTGGCCGAGAAAAGCATGCCAGAAGGCATTTCATCTCAACCCTCCCTTCGGTATCTTCACGTCTTTTAAAAATAGAAAACCCGCATCTATGTTTGCATTAGGTCTGGATATCTAATAAACTGGGAACCTACAGCCGATGAACAAGGAGTCATAAAAGGAGCAAGGGGTGGAAAGACTCGTCTGCCTTTTCTGCCAGAAGAAGCACCCGCTCAATCTCTTTGACCCTTTTTGTCCTCGGTGTGGGGAGCCGATGCTCATCGCTTATTCTCCCCGGCCAAGAAAAATCCTCCCCGATTGTCCTTTGAGCCTCGAAAAGTTCAGGCATTTTCTTCCCCTTCCCGCCGTCGACAGGAGCTTGAGCTTAGGTGAAGGAAGCACGCCCCTCGTGCCACTTTTCCAGCTCAGAAAAAAGTATAACCTTTCCTCTGTCCTGGCCAAGAACGAGACGATGAACCCCACCCATAGCTTTAAGGATAGGGGGACGGCCGTCGTCATCCAGAGAGCTGTGGCTCTTGGCATCAAGGCAGTTGGCACTGTTTCGACAGGAAACATGGCCGCCTCCACCGCCGCCTACGCGGCCAAAGCAGGCCTCAAAAGCCATATCCTTTTAAAGGCGGACACCTCGCCAGAAAAGTTTATGTCGACGCTGGTTTACGGAGCGAAGGTTTTGAAGATGGAAGGGGACTATGGCCAGCTTTTTCGGCAGAGCTTTATCCTGGGGCGGAAGAAGGGCATCTATTTTGCCAATTCTGTCGACCCACTGAGGATTGAGGGATACAAGACAGCCAGCTATGAAATTTTTTTGAGCCTTGGACGACGAGTCCCGCAGCATATCTTTGTCCCGGTGAGTTCGGGCGGCAACCTGGTCGGGATGATCAAAGGATTCATGGACCTCAAGGAGGAAGGATGGATTCCTGAGATGCCGAATTTCATTGGCGTCCAAGCTGAAGGTTGCCCGCCCTTAGCCCGGGCCTTCCGGCAAGAAAAAGAAAAATTTGAAAGGGTGGCTGTGGCCAGAACGATCGCTCATGCCATTTCCAACCCGGATCCGCCTGCCGGAAACCTCGTTCTGAAGCTCATTCGGGAGACAGGCGGAGCGATCCTCGACGTGACCGACAAAGAAATTCTCCATGCGCAGAAGGAGCTGGCCTCGCTGGAAGGGATTTTCGCTGACCCCGCTTCAGCCACGACCCTGGCTGCACTCATCAAAATCCAGAATCAACCCCAATGGACAGTCTCGAAGCTAAAAAGGAAGCTCGGTGGCGATATCGTCCTCGTTATCACCGGCTCAGGGCTCAAAACCTTGTCTGAGTCTAAGCTGACAAAATATATGGCCCGACCATAAAAGGAGGAGAAATGAGAGGAAATTTTCAGCCCGTGGATTTTAAGATTCCCCAGCTCAAATTTGGCCTTATTCGGGGCATCATCCTGGCCATTGTCATCATCATCCTTCTCTTTGGCTCCATCTACCAGGTCAGCCCCGAGGAACTGGGCGTCATCCTTAGGTTCGGGAAATTCGTTCGGACGGCTGAACCCGGTTTGCACTTCAAGCTTCCCCTGGGAATCGAGAAACTGACCAGGGTGCCAGTCCAGAGGCAGCTCAAGCTCGAGTTCGGGTTTCGCACAGCCAGACCGGGCATTCGCTCCGAATACCGTGTCACACCCGAGACGGCTAAGGAAGCGATTATGCTTACCGGCGACCTGAACGTCGTCGTTGTCGAGTGGATCGTCCAGTACAAGATCAAGGATGCTTACAAATTCCTGTTCAAAATCAGGAATCCTGAAGAAACCTTCCGTTACATGAACGAGGCCGTCGTGCGGCGGATTGTCGGCGACAATTCTGTGGACGAAGTCATCACCATCGGCCGCGCCCGGATTGCCAACGAGGCGAAGGAGGAGCTCCAGCAGCTCTGCGACCTTTACGAGATCGGAATCGACGTCAACCAGCTCATTTTTCAGGACGTTAACCCTCCCGACCAGGTCAAACCATCGTTTAACGAAGTTAACGAAGCCCTTCAGGAGAAGGAAAGGAAAATCAACGAAGCATGGTCGGAATATAACCAGGAAATCCCTCGCGCTGCGGGCGAGGCTGAACAAACGATCCGGGCGGCTGAAGGCTATGCGACGGAACGGGTCAACCGGGCAGTCGGGGATGCTTCCCTTTTCACATCGGTTTACAGGGAATACGCTCGCGCTCCCCTTGTCACCCGCCGCCGTCTCTATCTTGAAACGCTCAACGACATCCTGCCCAGAATCAAGAAGAAAATCATCGTCGATGAGAGGCTCCGCAACATCCTGCCGCTTCTTAACCTGGGAGAGGAGGTGAAAAAATGAGCCCGGCCACAAGAAATCTGCTCATTATCGGCGTTATCCTCATCGGCTTGCTGGTCCTTGCCGACGCTGTCTATATAGTCTCCGAGACCAACCAAGTCATCATCACCCAATTTGGAGAGCCTATCGGAGGCGCCATCACCTCTCCCGGCCTCCATCTCAAGGCTCCTTTCATCCAGAAGACCCACTATTTCGAAAAGCGGTGGCTCGAATGGGACGGCGACCCCAACCAGATTCCGACTAAGGACAAGAAATACATCTGGGTGGACACGTACGCTCGATGGCGGGTGAGCGACCCCCTCGTCTTCTACCAGCGTGTGCGCGACGAGAGAGGAGCGCAATCACGGCTGGATGATATTATCGACGGGGAGACGAGGAATGCTATCGCCAAGTTCGATTTGATTGAGGTGGTGCGCTCGTCCAACCGGGAATTCGAGATGACCGAGGAGGCTGCCCTGCTCGAGAGCGGCGAGGTAATCGGCAAGATCGAGGTGGGGAGGGAAAGGATTGCCCAGCTCATCCTCGAGAATGCCTCGAAAATCACGCCCCAGTTCGGGGTGGAGCTCAAGGATGTAAGGATCAAGAGGATCAATTACGTCGACGAGGTCCAGCGCAAGGTCTTTGACCGTATGATCGCGGAGAGGAAGCGGATTGCTTCGAAATACCGCTCCGAGGGCGACGGCAAGAGCGCCGAGATCCGGGGCGAGAAAGAAAAAGAATTGAAGCGCATCCAATCAGAGGCTTACCGCAGGGCTCAGGAAATCCGGGGCAAAGCTGACGCCGAGGCGACGAGGATCTATGCGCAGGCTTATAGCCTCGACCCCGATTTCTACCAATTCCTCAGGACGCTCGAGACCTACCGCCAGAGCCTCGACAGTGAAACCTGGCTTCTTCTCTCCTCAGATAGCGAATTCCTCAAATTCTTGCGAAGCTCAGAGAAGAAATAAGCTGTGAACATCTCTTCATCCGAGACGAGGATGAAATCTGTGAGCAGCGCCTGAAGTATTTCTTGCGTCAGTTCATAACCCATCTGAGTCTGCAGACCCTCGGCCACGGTCTCCATTTTGTCCCGAATGATTCGCTTGGCTTTCCAGGAGAGATAAGCGGCATGAGCTTTTTCCGCCTGGACACCGATGACCTGGACTTGGGGTTTTATCTCCTTTTTAATCAGGCAGCAGCCAGAGGCACCGCTTCCGCCCCCGACGGGAACAAGGATGATGTCCGCGCTCCAAGAGCCTGGATTGCTTTCACCTTGACCGGGTTAGCCTCCTCGGGCATGACTACAGTCACTGGAACGCCGAAGTGACGGCCGGCGTAGGCGATGGATAAGGCGTGATTGCCCGTCGAGGCCGTGATGACGCCGTGCCTCTTTTCTTCTGGCCTCAAGTTGTGCATGAGGTTGATGCCGCCGCGCACCTTGAAGGAAACAGTCGGCAGGTGGTTTTCGTGGCGAGATGCATGGTTTTTCTCCTTCTCAGACTTAAAATATGACCACCCTTCTTACTGCTTCAGCTGAGGAACTCGACGAGCTTCTTACGGTAAGGGAATAATGCCGGAGTGCCTCCCGTATGGATAAAAGCTACCCTGTCCTGCTTCGAAAAAAATCCGTGTCGGACGAGGTCAAGGAGGGCGGCAAAGGCCTTGCCTGTATAGACGGGGTCAAGGATGATCCCCTCGTGAATGAAAATCAAACGAATGGCTTCAGCGACCTCACGGGTTAGGACACCGTAACCAGCGGCAAGATAATCGTCCAGGACAACGACATCCTCCGCCTGAAGGACAGGTTCGAGCCCGAGCGCCCTCTCAGTCTGCCGGGCTATCTTGAGCACAATCGGAGTGAAAGACCGAGCGCTATCGGAAACGCTGATACCGATGATCCGAAGCCCTGACTTCAGGGCCGTGGCGCCAACGGTCAAGCCGGCTTGGGTCGCTCCCGAGCCCGTGGCGTGGAGGACATGGGTGAGGCCAACCCCCTGACCTTCCGCCTGTTCGACGAGCTCAACCAGCGCGGCCACGTAGCTCACTGCGCCGAGCGGCAAATCCATGGAAAATCCAGTCATCGACCCGCCCACCGAGACAACATACGGCACGCCTCCTTTTTGCCTGACTTCCCAGGCAATTTCTTCGACGACCGGGGCGGCTTGCTCCTCACCTATGACCTTTCCTCTCTCGGCTTCCCTGATTCGGATATCCGCGCCGGCGATGAAATCAAGGAGCAAGTTGCCATCGTAATCTGGCTCCAAATCGTAGGTTTTGAACAAAACCAGGATGGGACGCAGGCCAAACTGACGTGCCGCCACAGCGGTCTGGAGGCACCAGTTGGACTGGAGGCTTGCCCAGGTGATGATAGTATCGGCTTTCTTGTTCAGGGCGTCGGCTATAATGAACTCAAGCTTGCGCGATTTGTTGCCGCCGAAAGCAAGCCCCGTGAGGTCATCGCGTTTGATGAAAATCTCCGGGCCGCCCAGCTCAGCCGACAGCCGGTCTAGCCTGCGGAATGGTGTTGGTTCATGAATAATCTTTTGCCTGGCGAAGCCGGCGATCCTGTCCTTGAGTTCTCCCACGGTCAGGTCAGCCATTTTTTCCTCCTTTTCGAGAGGTTTGGAGTGTTCTTCCCGTTTTGCGCGCTCCCAGGTCCTAAAGTTTTTGGCGAGCCCGTCCAAGCTCGGCCAGCCAGTTTCGCACGCCCTCACCGACTTTTTCGCCGTAAAAATAAAAAATCGGGATGACGATGAGGATGAAGATGGTCGAGCTGATGAGCCCGCCCACCGTGGAAAGAGCGAGGGATGCCCAGATCCTTCTCTTGGCTACCTCAGCCTGAATGAGCAAGAGCGGAAACATGCCGAGCACGGTCGTGCCGGTCGTCATGAAGATGGGGCGGACCCTATCCCTGGCGCCCTGGACGACGGCCTCGAGAAGGGCCAGTCCCTGCCGCCGCTTTAAATTGATATGATCGACAAGGAGGATGGCGTTGTTGACGACGATGCCAGCCAAGAGGATGACACCGATATAAGCCGAGGAATCGAAGGAGAAATCGGCGATGACAAAGGCAAGGAAGACGCCAATCATGGCCAGCGGCACAGCCAGGATGATGAAAAAAGCTTGAATGAAGGATTCGTAGAGGGAGGAAAGGATCATGAAGATGATGACCAGAGCGAAAAGGATAGCCATCTTGATCTGGACTTTTTCCTCCTCGGTCATGCGCCAGGTCTCCTCGAGTGTGGCCGTGAAACCCGGGGGGAGTTTCAGGCTGGCGAAAATGGCCTTCTTGTAGTTTTCCGCCGCCTTGGCCGGGCCTCGAAACTCCCACATGAGCGTCTGCTGGAACTGCTGATTTTCCCTGTCAATAGAGCCGGCGACAGGTCTTTCTTCGAGACGGGAAATCTCGCCCAGCCTCAGGTATTCTCCAGTTGGAGTCCGGATGAGGGATTCGAGGAGGGCGTTGAGGTCAAGGCGCTCTGCCTCCGGAAACTTGATGGAAATAGCTACCTCCTTTCCCTCGGAACGCCACCTCACGGGCGATGAGAATTCTCCTCGCAACAGCGCCTGGATATGGTAAAAAAGATACTGGGGGTCAATCTCGTATTTTTTCATGGCTTCCCGGTCGACCTTGAGGATGTGCTCAAAAGAATCCACCCGCCACCACCCGTAACGGCTGGATACGATCCGGGTCTCCTTGACCCGGGGATTCTGCTTGAGCCTTCGTTCGAGCTCGCTGGTGATATCCTTAAGCCTTTTCAGGTTATAGCCAAAGAACTTGATGGAAGAGTCGTAAAAAGTGCCCGTGCCAAAGCTCGAATAGTATCCTTGCGGGTCGAAGCCGTAGATGCCGACGCTCAACCCGGCAAACTGGGTGGCCAGTTGGATGAGCTCTTCCTTGAGCGCGTAGGGATGGAATGAGAACTCGACCTCGGGCGGGAAAGTGATTTCGATAAAGGCATTCTCGGCCGTGACCCTCGAGTTCATCTCTTTCTCGTAGTCTTTCTCCCTGACTTTGGCTTCGAACTTACGGACGACCTCGTCGGTCCTCTCGAGGTCTGTGCCGGGTGGCATGCTGACCGAGACGATGAGCCTGTCGCGCGAATACCAGCGGAAAAACTCGCCGATGGTCACCTCTTTCTTGAACCAGCGATAGCTTCCATAGAAAAGGAAGCCAACAATGAGCAATACTTCCAGGGGATGACGGAGACAGATGCGGACAAACCGCTCGTAGAGCTGGCGAACCCTCTCCGGCCGTTCTTTGCGCTTCATCATCAGGAGCTGCGGGCTTAGAGCCGGGATGAGGGAAAAGGAGACGAAAAGCGAGACAGCCAGGGCCGAGGCAATGACAATCCCGAGCGGCAGATAGTAAATCTTGAGGCGGCCCTGGAAATAGGGGAAGCTGAAAAAAACGGCGATTGTCGTCAGGGTCGAGGCGAAAACAGCCGTGATGACCTCTTTGGGCGCTTGGATGGCCGCCTTGACGGGCGGCAAGCCCCTCTCCCTCAAGCGGAGGATGTTTTCGAACACGACGATGGAGTTATCCACGAAAAGGCCGAACCCGAGCGCCAGCGCGCCCAAGGTGAGCATGTTGATGGAAACCTTGAAAAAGTAAATCAAGTTGAAGGTGATGAGGACAGAAAAAAAGATCGAGCTGAGGATGAGGAGGGAAGGCCTGAAACTCCGCAAAATGGCGAAAACAAGGAGGAAAATGACAGCCAAAATAACTCCAACCAGCAGGAAGAGTTCGCGGAGGCTCTTCATGATTTCCTTGCTTTCGTCGTTGACGACGCGGAAAATAAGGTTCCGCGGCAACTCCTTCTTGATGCCTTCGAGCCGATTCTTGACCGCCCGGGCCACTTTGAGCGTGCTCGTCCCTTTCTCCTTATGGATAATGAGGCGGATGGTCGGCTGGCCGTTGATTCGGTTGAGATAACGGATTTCGCCGTAGGTCGGCTCGACGGTCGCGATATCCTTGAGCTTAATGGCGACGCCGCCCTGATGAGCGATGATCATCTGCTCGATCTCTCGGAGGCTCTGGAGAGGGCTGGCGATTTTGAAGAGATATTCTTGCTGGCCTTTCTGGATGCGGCCGGCCGGGTAAGTTTGATTCCAGCGGTTAAGAGCCAGAAGAACCTGGTAGGGATGGATGTTCAGGGCTTGGGTCTTTTCGCGATTGAGGGTAATACGGATTTCCGGGTCAGCCCCACCGAGGACTTCGACGCCAGCGACACCCTTGACCGCGCCCAGCCCGTATTCAAGCTTCTCTTTGAGCATCTCCCGGAGCTCCTGGAGGGAGTAATCCCCGGAAATGGTGTAGTGGAGGAAGTCGGCCGTCTGGAAATCCTCGGGAATGTAGGGGATGATTTGAGGCCGGTTGGCCGCATAGGGAAGCTCGTGGCGAATGCGAGCGATTTTCTCCACGAGCTCGAGCCGGGCAAACTCCATGTTGGTGCCCGGGTTGAACTCGACGACAATCCGGGACAATCCAATCGACGAGCTCGACGTGATTTTTCTAACGCCTTTGACTGTTGAAGCGACCTCTTCAAGGGGCGCTGTCACCTGTGTCTGGATAATCTCAGGGGGAACATCGCTCCAGGGCGTCTGGATGGTAATCTGGGGAAAGTCCTCCTTCGGCGCCAGCTCGAGGGGGATGTTGAGAAAAGAATAGGCGCCTAGAAAAGCCACGGCCAGGAAAACCATGACTGTGGCAATCGGCCTTTCGATAAATATCCTCATCCTATCTTTTTTTGTCGCGGCCTTTCTCGACCAACTCATAAACCACGGGGATCAGGATAAGCGTCAGGAAGGTCGAGAAAAGGAGGCCGCCGATGACGGCGATTCCCAGCGGCCGCTGCAACTCCGCCCCTTCGCCCAACCCCAGGGAAAGAGGGATCAGCCCGAACACGGTCGTGATGGACGACATGAGGATGGGTCTCAGCCGAACTCGACTTCCTTCGACGACGGCTTCCCGCAGCGGCAGGCCGGCCCGCCGCAGCTGGTTGGTATAATCGACCTTGACGATGGCATTGTCAACGACGATGCCGATGAGGACGATGATCCCGATGACCGAAATGACGTTGATACTCTGTCGGGTCGCAAAAAGAGCCAGAAAGCTGCCAGCCAAGCCCATGGGGATCGTGAACATGATCAAGAAAGGATGAAGAAGCGACTCAAACTGGGCGGCCATGATCATGTAAACGAGGAGAGCCGAGAGGAGAAAAGCCCAGATGAGGCTCCGGAACGATTTGGCCATCTCTTCCTGCTCGCCGCCGAAGACAACTCGATAGTCGGGGGGCAAGTTTATTTCTTCCACCTTTGCCCTGACTTGAGGCGAAACTTGGCTGATCTTGACTCCCCTGAGGTTGGCTGTGACGAGGACTTCCCGTTGCTGGTTCTCCCTGTGGATTTCTTTGGGACCCAGGGCAATCTCGCAATCAACGAGCTCTCGCAAGGGGACAGCCTGTCCCTGATAGAGGACCGGCTGATTGAGAAGGGCGTCGACGTTTTCTCGCGTCGATTCTTCGAGCCGGATACGGATGTCGTATTTCTTTTCCAGCTCCCGCAGCTGAGTCGCTACTTTCCCCTGGACAGCGTTGACGAGATAGGTGCCAACAGCGTCAGGTGAAAGCCCGTATTTTTCCAGGGCTGTTTTGCGGAGCCTGATTAAGAACTCCGGTTTCCCCTCCTCCAGGCTGATGTTGACATCGGCAATACCGCGGACAGTCCTTAACTTTTCCCGGAGCTCGAGGGCTATGCGTTTCAGGGTATCGAGGTCGTCGCCCTTGATTTTTAGCCCCAGCTCTGATGTAGAAAAGGCCAGAAACTGAGCCAGGGTTGTTTGCTCCTTGATGAGGGAAACGCTGACATCGGGGAAATTGCCGAACCACTTCCTGAGCTCCTCGATTGTTGTGTCCAGCACATCTGGGTGCTGGACTTCAACCCGGAGGCGGGCTGAATTGATGGACACATCGGGGTTGAGGCTTTCCATGCCGCTGATAATCCCCACCTCAGAGAAGTAGGTCTTCACTGCCTCCTTCTGCCCCAGCCATCTTTCTGCGGCGGCAACAACCTCGGCCGTCTGCTCGAAAGAGTAATCCACCGGCGCACGCAGATAGACCTCAAAAGAGGAAACCCGGAGCTTGGGCATGAGTTCCCGGGGAAGCAAGGCGCCAAGCAAAAAAGTCAGGCCGAAGAAGCCCAGCGAGATGCCAAGGATCTTTTCCTTATGGTCAAGGCTCCAGACGAGAAACCGATGGTAGCGGATGGTGAACCTCTCATAAACGAGGTTAAATCCCTTGAAAACGGCTTTGATGAGAGGACGGAAGGGCACGGTCAGGTAATGATAGAGGAAAAGGAGGAGCTGACCCATGAAGCTCATCAGGAAGCTCACTATTTTCAGGAAGAAGCGAGGAATGAAATAGATGAGCCAGCGCAGCCCCCGGAAAGGAGCAATGAGAAACCGCCGGGGAGAGCGCGGGCTTCTCGTCGCCGGGGGACGGCGCTTTTCCTTGTCTCCTTTTGCCTTTTGGATGGCCGGCTTGACCTCGAATGTCCGGGAAGAAAGCATGGGGATGAGCGTCAGTGAGACGAAGAGAGAAACGAGGAGCGCGAAGGTCACCGTCAAGGCCTGGTCGCGGAAAAGCTGGCCAGCCACACCGTGGACGTAGATAACGGGGAGAAAGACGACGATGGTCGTGAATATTGTCGCGCTAACCGCCATCCCGACTTCCTTGGTGCCCACATAGGCTGCCTCGGCCAAGCTTTTTCCCAAGCTCTTGTGACGGAAGATGTTCTCGGAGATGACGACGGCGGTGTCGTCGAGCATGCCCACGGCCAGGGCCAGGCCTCCGAGCGACATGATGTTGAGCGTCAGGTTGCGGAAAAAGAGGAGGTTGAAGGTAGCAATCACAGAAATGGCGATAACGGCGAAGATGATGGAGGCGGTCCTCATTTCCTGAAGAAAAATGAGCAGGACGAGGAAAGCGAGGATGCCGCCAGCGATGATTTCTTCCTTAACCGAGGCAATGGCCTCTTCGATGTAGCGCGACTGTTCGGAGATGACCTGGATCTTAACCCTTGGATATTCTCTTCTTATCTGCTCCAGAAGAGCCCTTGCCCGACGGGTAACCTCAACAGTGTTAGCTCCGGATTCCTTGCGGACAAGAATGCCGATGCTTTCCTCGCCATTGAGGCGAGTCGCCCCCTGGCGCTCCTTAATGGAGTCTTGAATGGTCGCAATATCGCGGAGGCGAACAACTCCTCTTTCCTTGGTTGTGCGCAGGCTGATCTCGCCGATTTCCGCGATGACCTCGAACTCGCCGACAACCCGGAGAGCGTACTTGAACTTGCCCTTCCGAATGTTGCCGCCTTGGAGGTTGCGGTTGAAAGCGTCGATACGGCGAGCCACCTCTTCGATCGTCAGGCCGTAGAGGGAAAGGAGCTCGGGCTTGACTTCGATTTGGATCTCCCTTTCCACACCACCAGCCACTTCAGCCGAGCCGATGCCCTCGATTTGCTCCAGCCGCGGTTTGATGAAGTCCTCGCACAGCTCTTTAAGTTCAAGGAGTGTCGCCTCGCCGGAAATGGCGATGACCATGATGGGCTTGCTTTTCGGGTCGAGGGGGATGATGGTCGGGTTTTCAGCGGCCTCGGGAAGGAGATAGCGCACACTGTCCAATTTTTCCCGGGCGTGGAGCATGGCAAAGTCCATGTCCGTGCCCCAGGCGAACTCCAGCGTCAAGTAGGACACACCTTCTTTGGACACCGACTCGACGCGGCGGAGACCGGGGATGCGACTCACCGCTGCCTCAAGAGGAGCGGTGATGAGCGTCTCGATTTCTTCCGGGGCCACACCTGCATACTGGGTGACGACCGACAACCGGGGATAGCTGATGTCGGGGAGGAGGTCGACGCTCAACTGACGAAGCGAAACGAAGCCAAGAAGCACGACAGCCACGTAGAACATGAGCGTTGTCACGGGACGCTCGATGGCAACCTTAGCGATCCTCATCCCGTTCTATTCCTGAGCTACGCGAACGCGGGCATCATGAGCCAGTGTGAAGTGTCCTTCCGTGATGACCAACTCCCCTTCCTTGACGCCATCGAGGACTTCAGCGAAGTCCTCGTTTTCCAGCCCGACATCGATGTAACGCCATTTAGCTAACTCTCCCTCGACAACGAACACAAGCTTTCGGCCACCGCGAACGAGAATGGCCGCTTGGGGAACGATAACACGCTCTTGATAGATATCGGCGGCGATTTCGACTTCGGCGTGCATGCCCGGCTTGATCTCGCGGGAAGGATTCTCGACAAGGATATGGACGGTACAGGTCTTGTCCTCGGGGTTGATCACGGGGCTGATCGCTTCCACCTTTCCCTTGAAGGTCTTTCCGGGATAGGCGCTGAATTTCAGGCCGGCCTCATGCCCGACTTTCAGTTTGCCCACTTCGCTCTCAAGGACTTTGGCCTGAACCTTGATTTCGCTGATATCGACGAGCGTGAAAAGCTCCCGGCCAACCGAGATGGTTTCGCCTGGCGAGACTTTGATGTCGGTGACGATGCCGGAAAAAGGCGCCCTGATCTGGGTTTTATCGAGCTCCATCTGGGCTATCTTAACGTCAATCTCTGCCTGGGTTAACCCCTTGGCCGAAGCCATGACCTCTTCCTTCATCCGGCCTGTTTCGATCATGACGAGCTCATAGTTTTTTCTCGCTTTTTCGAACTCGGCCCGGGAGATAAGGCCCTGGCTGAACAGGGAGCTGGCCCGGGAAAATTCTTCCTCAGCCCTTTTTATTCTTTGTTCAGCCTGGGGATCAGGGGCTTTGTCCGGCTCGGCAAACTGTTTTTCCAGAAGGAGCTCAGAAAGGTAGCGCAGCCGAAGAGCGTCTGCCCTTTCCAGCTTGAGCCGGTATTCCAGGTCATCAATCTCGACGAGGAGCTCACCGGCCCGAACCTGCTTGCCCTCTTTGACGCCCAGGTTCTTGATGGTCCCGGATACTTCGGCCTTGACGACAATTTTCTTCTCCGTGTAGGCTTCGCCAGGCGATTTGAGCTTCATGACCAGTTCCCCGCGCTCGACCCGAGTGACTTTGACGGGGAGGCCAGCCTCTTCTGCTTTTAACGTGGGGCGGGAACTTTCTTCCCCGCCCTTTTCGGCTCTTACCTCTTCCTTGCCCCGGAAAAAGATGAAGAACACGGCAATGGCCAGGACAACGATGACCAACCCGCCGGCCAAAATTCTCTTGGGAAAAATCATCTGCCCTTTCCTCCTTTTCTTTCCTCACGCGCTCCGAATCTCCTCATGATTAAGAAACGCACTCCTGAGCAATTTCTCTCATCAGGGTTCCAAGGGACCTGGGGTAGGAGGGAATTTCTTGAGAAGGTCGAGTCCGTGCCTGACGGGGTAGAGTCCTGGAATGGACACAGGTAGTCTGCCGCTGATGTCTATTTCGCCAAAAAGAGCTCGGGCGGCCACCTCCTGGGCTTCGGCTGTGTTCCGGTAGAGACAGACATAGGCATCGACATCGGGAAAATGCCGCAAAAAATAGGGGCTGCCGAAGGAGAAAACGATAACCGGAGCCGGCTTGGCACAGAATTCCCGGACGATTTCGACATGGCGGGCAAGAAGGTCAACGCTTCCCTTGGCCGTCCTCAAGCTGGAAAAGAGAGCGAAGATGACCGTGTTGGCGAGGGAAGCCTTTTCTCTCCCCTCGTCAATGTATTCATGACCGGTAAAGGCATCGGCATACAAGCTTTGAAGGCCAGGAAGCCGTTTCTCTATTTCCCGGATGAACGTGCTTCCCGCGTAATAGTCACCGACGTCGCTGCTCAGGGAAAAGACGAAGATTTTTTTTCCATCGGCCCCGGGGGTTAAAGGGAGAACATCTGCTTCATTCTTGACCAAAGTGACCGATTTCTCAAAGGCCTGTCTGGCGATGGCCTGGTGTTCCTTGATGGCGACCTGGCGAGGGAGCGCACCGATATCGACAAACCTATTCCGGTGGAGGCCGAGCCTGGCCTTGAGGGCGAGGATTCTTTTTACGGATTGGTTGAGACGGCTTTCGGAGATTTCGCCCTCGGTGACGGCCCGGACAATAGAAGCAATAGCTTCCTTGGGGTCGGGCGGAAGGAGAAGCATATCCACCCCCGCTTTAACAGCCAGGACAGCCGATTCTCCTGGAGAAAAAAAACGCGTGATTCCGCCCATCCCCAGCGCATCCGTCACGAGCAAGCCGCGGAAGCCCATTTTTTTTCTCAGCAATTCCGTCATAATTGGATACGAAAGAGTGGCCGCCTGGTTTGGAGTATCGTCCAAGGCGGGGACCGAGACGTGGGCGGTCATGATGGCCTCGACACCTGCCTGGATGACCCGAAGAAAAGGATAGAGTTCGACCCTGTCCAGCCGCTCCCGGTCGGCCTTGATCGCGGGCAAGAGCGAATGGGAATCCAGGTCGGTGTCCCCATGGCCTGGGAAATGCTTGGCTGTGGCGATGAGGCCGTTCTCCTGGGAGCCTCGAATGAAAGCGGTGGCCAGACGGGCCACCTCCTCCGGGTCCTCCCCGAGTGAGCGCGTGTTGATGATGGGGTTATCAGGGTTGATGTTGACGTCAACGACCGGGGCGTAGTTCATGTGGATGCCCATAGCCCGGGCTTCCCTTGCGGTTACCCTGCCCATCTGGTGGAGGAGCTCCTCCGAAGACGCGGCGGCCATGGCCATGAGTGGTGGAAAGAGGGTTGTCCCGTTGATGCGCATGGCTGCTCCCCATTCAAAATCCGCGGCGATAAGGAGCGGCAGGCGGGACTTTTGCTGGAGGAAGTTGGTAAGATAGGCAGTTTCGAATACTTCGCCCCCAAAAATGATGAGGCCGCCAATTTTTTGCTCACGGATGAGGTTGACCAGGTCCTTAAGATAATCGCTATCCTCACTCACAAACCTGCCCATATACCGGCCCGCGACCATTTGCCCGATTTTCTCCTCGAGCGTCATGCGGCTCAGGGTGGCGTTTACCCAACGGGCTTCAGCAGGCCCGGCGGGAACGAGGGTAAGCTCGCGGAGAGATGGCACACAAGAAATGGCAAAGAAACCGACGAGGCTGAGGAGGGAAAAAAATCTTTGCCGGCTCATAGTCAATCATCCCCGGCCTAATAACATGCTTCGATTCGCTCTTGTCTGTTTATTGCCGCCCCATATCTTTGGTCTTTTCTCTCTTTCTCCCCTTTTCTTCCTTCCCGTCACTTGTCAAGGCTGAGGAGAGCAAAAATATCGACATCGGGATGAGCCCGGCGTATGTTCTCGACTCCCTTGAGGAAGGAAAGCTCGACCAAGGCACCAAACCCGACAGGCTTTCCCCCTAAGGTAAGAACGAGGTTAATAGCGCTGATGGAGGAAGAGCCAGTGGCAATCAAGTCATCGATGATGACCACCCGTTGACCGGCCTGAACGCTGTCGGTATGCATTTCGAAGTGCTCGACGGCATATTCATTCGGCGCCCGGACTGAGACGGTCGGCCGCGGTAGCTTCCCTTTCTTCCGGATGATGGTCAAGCCGAGGCCAAGCCGGTGGGCGACGGGAGCGGCAAAAAGAAAGCCTCTCGATTCGATCCCGGCGATGAGCTCAGGACTCTTCTTCCCCGCCCAATCTACCATCTGGTCAATAACGTATCGATAACAATCAGCATCGAGGACGACCGGGGTTATGTCCTTAAACCCGACCCCTGGCTTGGGAAAATCCTTGATTTCGCAAATCTGGTTCTTGATTTTTTCGATCATATCTCAACCGCTCCAAAACTAACTCCATTTAATGATAAAACGCGCCCCTTGTCAACGGCGTTGCGGAGTTGGGTTGTTTCTTGACAGCGAATATTTGTTTGGCTTATAATCTGATCGAAATCGGGTGATTTTTGTTCTGGGTGAGCTCGGCGTAAAAAGAGATGCCCTCGAAGACAAAATCCTCTTCATATCGGTTTTCCTCAGGCGAAGTGAATTCTGCCAGATAGATCCTTTGATCTCGGCAGATAAGCTGGCCGGCGAAAGACCGGCAAAGGATCCTGGGCGTTGGCCCCGAATGAGCCCAAAGCCAGAGAAAAAGAATGAGATGAAGGGAGGGGGAAAATGGATCAAGGCAAGAGGCTTCTCCTCATTCTTTTGAGTTTTGCGTGGCTGAGCTCCTCTGTTTTATGCGTTTCATTGGCTCAAGTTCCCACCGGCAAAATCTTCGGAACCGTCGCCGACGAGCAAGGAAACCCGCTTCCCGGCGTTTCCGTTGAAGCCACAAGCCCCAGTCTGGTGGGGAGGGCAACCGCCGTCACTGATGTCAACGGAGTGTATCGTCTGTTCGCTCTCACGCCCGGCACTTACAAAGTCTCGTTCGCACTCCAGGGTTTCAAGGCTGTCGTCCGAACCGGCATTGTCGTCGCGATCGAACAGACGGTCAAGTTGGACGTTTCCATGCAAATCGGGACCATCGAAGAGCAGGTCACCGTCGTCGGCCAAACCCCGCTGATCGACGTCAAGAGTACGGTTAAAGGGATGACGCTGACCAAAGAGACATTTCAGGTGCTTCCAAAGGGGAGGGATTTCGACTCCCTGGTGACCGCCGTCCCGGGAGTTTCTAATGAGCCGCTGCTGGCCGGAATCTCTGTCGACGGCGCCTCCGGCGCGGAGAACATGTTCTATATCGATGGGACAGACATAACGGACATCTATGTTGGCGTCCGCTACCACAGCGCCGCATTTGAATTCGTCGATGAAGTCCAATTCAAGGCCAGCGGTTATCAGGCCGAGTTCGGCGGCTCTCTCGGCGGCGTCATCCATGTCATCACGCGGCAGGGAGGAAACGAATTCCACGGCGACCTCATCGGCTATTACAGCGGCTCTCGCCTCACCGGAAAAGAAAGGGACACGCTTCGCCTGGGCCTCTACGACATCAACCTCGCCGAATACGTCAATTATCAAGACCTTTATGGGAAAGACAGGGTGGATAGAATCGAAGCAGGATTTAGCCTGGGGGGATATATCCTCAAGGATAGACTGTGGTTTTTTGGCTCGTTTCTCCCTGTCTATAATTTAACTGAAAGACACGTCAAGTTCGACCCATCGGGAATCGAAGGCGATTATAGACGTCGGGACGAATACTGGAACTTTCATGCGAAAATAACGACGCAGCCGTTCAAATTCCTGCGGCTCGGCGCAAGTTTCACAAACAACTTTTGGAAATACAAAGGAGAGCTTCCTCCCCGGGCCGGCACGGGGAGCCCGACGGATGTCTGGCCGGACTATGGCTGGAGTTTTCCCAGTTGGAGCGCCGCGGCGAGTGCCGACTTGACGATAACCAATAACATGCTGCTCAGCCTGCGCGCGGGCACCTTTTACACCAATTATTGGACCGGACAATTGGTTCAGCCCAAGGAGCCCCGGTATTACCATAGCGGTATGGGAAATAGCATCTACCCTGAAATTCCCGCCGAGTATATCAAGCCGAGAGGCTGGTCGAATATGCCCGGCGTTTCGCTCTGGGTTACAGAGAAAAGGAAAGCTGCGAAATCTTCGGTCAACGCGGATTTCTCTTATTATCTGAATCTGGCCGGAGAACACGCTTGGAAGCTCGGCATTCAGTGGGTGCGCACCGATGAAGATTTTGCAGACGGATACAAATATCCCGACTTTCCGAATATCGTGTTCGTCTGGGGCCGGCCGGCCATAATTTTCGGGAAGGACTTCGGCATGGGCACGTATGGCTATTATTCTGTGACGGGAAATGAGACAACCGGCCCCTTCGGGCTCTTCTATAAAGTCCATTCCGACCGCTGGGCTGTCTACCTTCAGGACAGTTGGACAATAAAAAACAGGCTGACCCTAAACCTCGGCGCCAGAGTCGAGAGCGAATACTTGCCCTGCTACAGTTCCCTTCCAGAATTCAAAGACCGCAAGGCCATCGATTTCAAATTCGAGGATAAGCTGGCACCCAGGCTGGGGTTCGTCTATGACGTCTACGGGGACTCTAACCTCAAGATCTTCGGGAGCTTTGGCTACTATTTCGACGTCATGAAGCTCTATTCGGCTGCCCATGCATTCGGAGGCTTCCTGTACAAAACAGCCTTCTATACGCTGGATACTTATGAGTGGAACAAGATCGGCAAAAACCGCTACTACCCGGGGACTCTGCTGACCTTGATCGATCGCGCGCCGGTCGACCTGGATACAGTCGATCCCGGGCTGAAGCCGATGAGCCAGCGAGAGATCTCCCTGGGTGTCGAGAAAAAGCTCGTGGAGAACCTCTCGGCCACGCTGCGTCTCGTCCAGAAGCACCTGCGCTATGGGGTCGAGGATGTCGGGATCATGGTGCCCGGAACGGGCGGCGTTTATTATATGACGAATCCCGGCTACGGATATTCCCGACACACGCACAACGGCGGGAAATTCGATCCGACTTATCCCGAGACGCCCAAGGCCAAGCGCGAATACTGGGCGGTCAATTTCAGCCTGGACAAGAGGTTCGGCGGAAATTGGCTGGCGGGATTTTCCTATACCTGGAGCCGGCTGACCGGTAACTACTCTGGCCTTGCCAGCTCTGATGAAGAATATGCGCCGGGTCAAGGCAGAAACAGCCCGAACGTCGAAAGATACTTCGATTACTGGTTTCTTTCCTTCGATAAAAACCTCAACCCGATCGACGGCGTTCTGGCAACAGACAGGACCCATTTCTTTAAGTTTTACGGAGCGTACACGTTTCCCTTTGGCCTGACGGTCGGAACCGTCGTCAACGGCATGAGCGGCACTCCTATTACTGAAATGTGGAATGTCAATGCTACGAACTACATGCCATATAACAGGGGGAACCGCGGACGGAAACCTTTCCTGTGGTTTGCCAATCTGTACGCGGAGTACAGCTTGAAGCTGGCGAAGACGATGCTCAGCTTTAACGCCAATGTAGACAATGTTTTCAATGTGGCGACGGAGACGTCGGTTCACCAATTTCGCACGCTATATGAGATCGCTGTTCCGGAAAGCGAGCTTCTTTCTGGAAACTGGGAGCTCGAAACTTCTGGCTATGTCCCCGACCCGCGGTTTATGAAAGCCAACGCCTTTTTTCCGCCGATTGCGGCGAGACTCGGCGTCCGCTTCTCCTTCTAATTTTTTGCGCCTCCCCCTTGATGGGAGAAGACAGGTGAGGGTGAAAGGAAGCCATGAAGTGCCCGAAATGTCAGTTTGAGAATCCCGCCGATACATTCTATTGCGGCAAGTGCGGGACGAAGCTGATTCTCGCTCCTGAGCTCTCCGTCACCAAAACCATCCAATTTCCGAGCCGTGAGATCAAAGAAGGGGAAGTCTTTGCCGGGAAATACAAAATCGCTGCCGAGATCGGCCGCGGCGGGATGGGCATCGTCATCAAGGCCGAAGACCTCAAGCTCAAGCGGACCGTGGCCATAAAGTTCCTCCCGCCATGGCTGGCTTCAGACCAGGAGGCTGAGGAAAGGTTTATGCGGGAGGCGCGGGCAGCCGCCATCCTCGACCATCCCAATATCTGCACAATCTATGAGGTCGACAGGGCCGAGGGAAGGAACTACATCGCCATGGCCTATGTCGAAGGCCGGAGCCTCGGGGAAAAGATAAAGGATGGGCCCCTCGACTGGCGCGAGGCATTGAGGATCGCAATTCAGGTCGCTGAAGGCCTGGCCGAAGCTCATCGGAAAGGAATCGTCCACCGGGACATCAAGCCGGCCAATATCATGCTGGGAGAGAAAGGGCAAGCCAAGGTCATGGACTTCGGGCTGGCCAAGGTGACGAGCGAAGCCACTTTAACCCGGGAAGCGAGGACCATGGGGACCGTGGCCTACATGTCCCCGGAGCAGGCCAAGGGAGAGGCGGTTGACCAGCGCACCGACGTCTGGTCATTTGGTGTCGTGCTTTACGAGATGCTCACCGGGATGCTGCCTTTCAAGGGGGAGAGGGACTCTTCGCTGCTCTATGCGATCGTGCACGAGGAGCCGGCACCCATCAAGAGTCTGAGTCCCCAGGTGCCGCCGGGACTTCAGGCCATTGTCCGCCGCTGCCTCAGCAAGGATCCTTCTATGCGCTATTCTTCAGGAGCGGACGTCCTGAGGGAGCTCAGGGCGTTTGAAAAGGAGCTCATCGAGGAGGAGATCGGAGGGTTCAGCCTGAGGAGATTCATTCGCGTCCTCCGGCGTCCGCTGGTGGCCGTCCCTACCGCCTTAACATTGATCGTCCTCGGCCTTTTTGCCTTCTGGTTTTTCGACCGTCAGGCCAATATTCGATGGGCCCGCGAAAAGGCCCT
>CAYUKK010000079.1:0-8056 GCA_964445305.1 uncultured Eubacteriales bacterium | reverse complement strand
ATGATCAAGTTCGGGACATCGGGTTGGCGCGCTGTGATGGGAGAAGAGTTCACCTTCGCCAACGTTCGGCTTGTCGTCCAGGCCATTGCCAATTATCTCTTAAAAAAATTTCCCGGCCGTGAGATTTCTGTCGTTGTCAATTATGATACCCGCTTTCTCTCCGAGCGGTTCGCTGCCGAGGCGGCCAAGGTCCTTTCTCATAACCAGGTCCACGTGCTCCTGGCTGACCGAGATGCTCCTTCCCAGGCCCAGTGCCTCCAGATTATCAAGCGGAACGCTCAGGCTGGAATAAACTTCACGGCCTCTTTTAATCCGCCTGAATACAACGGATTGAAGCTCAACTTAGAGACGGGCGCTCCCGCATTGCCTCACGAGACGGATAGAGTGGAGGAAGAAGTCGGGCGGCTATCCCGTGGGAGCATGAGTTGGCCCTACTATTCGAGAGCTGAGTCCGTCGAGAAGATCGACCTCCAGAGCGATTATCTCGTATTTCTGCAGAAAAAAATTGACTTCCCCGCCATCCGCCGCTCCCGGATGAAAATCGGGATCGACCCCCTCTACGGGACGAGTCGCGAGTACCTGGATGAAATCTTGGAAGAGAACCAGATTCCCGTTGAGGAAATCCATGGCTATGTCGACCCCTATTTCGGCGGAGTCGTTCCTTCCTGCACCGTAGAGAACTTGCATGAACTAAAAGTGTTAGTCCGGGAGAAAGGCTGCGCCCTGGGGATCGCCACCGATGCGGATGGCGATCGATTTGGCATCCTTGACGAGAAGGGAAATTTCATCGTCCAGAATATCATCCTCGCTCTCCTCCTCGATTACCTCGTTCGAGTGAAGGGGTGGCGCGGCGGCGTGGCCAGGTCGGTGGCTACGACCCACCTTATCGACAGGATTGCCAGGCGCTACGGCCTTCGTCTTCACAAGACGCCGGTCGGGTTCAAGTATATAGCCGACCTTTTCCTCAAGGGGGAGATCATTTTTGGCGGGGAAGAAAGCGCTTGCCTGGCGGTCCGAAATCACTTGCCTGAAAAAGACGGAATTTTTGCTGGCCTTCTCGTGGCCGAGATGATGGCCGTGACGGGGAAGAAGATAACGGAACTGAGGGATGAGCTTTTCCGGGAATACGGGAAAAAATATGGCGGTCAAAAAAACATCCCCCTCAACCCGAAAAATGAGCGGAAGCTCAAGGAGCTCATCGTCGACCCTCCCGAACGCCTGGCTGGCCGGAGGGTTGTCCATATAGAAAGAATCGATGGTATCAAATTGGATTTTGAGGATGACGATTGGCTTCTGCTTCGATTTTCTGGGACAGAGCCGCTCATCCGCTGCTATGCTGAAGCAGAATCCGGGAAAGACCTTGAGAAGCTCCTCCTTCACGGAGTGGAGAGACTCGCCTGATGCCCAGAGAGAAGAAGGTCAACGGCTCTTTGCGTCGGAGGCTTATTCTGGCTGGGGTCGGCCTTTTCTTTCTTGCCCTGCTCATTTCCTCTGTTTTCGGCAAAAAGGGGCTGCTGGAAATCCACCGGGCCAAGAAAAACTATAAATCCCTCCTCCAAGAGGTTGAACGGTTAGAACAAAAGAAGAATCGCTTGTGTCGGGAGATCGAGGAGCTCGAAAAGAATCCGCTGGCCGTCGACCGGGAAGCTCGGGAAAAGCTTTGGCTGCTCAAGCCCGAGGAAAAGGTCATCGTGCCTAAAAAAGAGAAAGAGAAAGAATAGTCTCCTTATCGAGCAATCGAATCATGTCTCCGCAATCTTCAGGGGTCCTCAGAGGTCTGATCAAGGGACTTAACCCCTCCCAGAAAAAAGCTGTGCTCCATGGCGAGGGGCCCCTCCTCATCATCGCCGGAGCGGGGACGGGAAAAACTAAGGTTATCACCCACCGGATTGCTTACCTTATCGCCTCCAAAAAGGCTAAGCCGGAAGAAATCCTGGCTGTGACCTTCACCGACAAGGCAGCTAACGAGATGGAGGAGAGGGTCGACCAGCTTATTCCCTACAGTTATTCCTTTGTCAACATCAGCACTTTTAACTCCTTCGGTGAGAGAGTCCTTCGGAATTATGCCCTTGAGCTCGGCTACCCTCTGGATTTCAAGCTTCTGGATGAAGTTGAGCAGGCCATCTATTTCCGAGAAAAGCTCTTTGATTTGCCCCTCGAATTCTACCGCCCGTTGAGCTCCCCGACGAGGCATATTCAGGAATTGCTGGACGCGATCAAGCGGCTGAAGCAAGAGGACATCAGCCCCGAGGAATACCTGGCCTACGCCAGGAGGCTTCAAGAGGAGGCCCGCGACGAGGCGGCGGCAGAGAACGCCAGAAAGCACGCCGAGCTGGCAGCTGTTTACGCGGCCTACCAGTCTTTGCTTCGTCGAGAAGGGAAGATCGACTTCGAAGACCAGGTGTGCCTCGTCGTCCAGCTCTTTCGGGAAAGGCCTTCCATCCGGGAGGAGTTTCAGAGGAAGTACAAGTACATCCTCGTCGATGAATTCCAGGATACCAACTATGTCCAGTTTGAGCTGCTCAAGTTGTTGGCTGCCCGCCACAAGAACCTCACTGTTGTCGGTGATGATGACCAGAGCATTTTCCGCTTTCGGGGCGCATCGCTGAGCAACATCCTGAACTTTCGAAAGTTCTATCCCGAAGCCAAAGAAATAGTCCTCGTCACCAACTACCGGTCTCCCCAGCCCATCCTCGATTCGGCTTACAAACTCATCCAGCAGAATAATCCCTCACGCCTGGAGGTCAAGTCTAAGGTTGACAAGAAGCTTGTCTCGGAAATCCCGGCTTCAGGAAAAGCGATTCATCTCCTTCAATTCGACACGCTCTCCCATGAAGCGGACAGGGTGGCTGAGCTCATTCAGGAAAAGGTCCAGGAAGGATTCCATTATCGCGACGTGGCCATCCTCGTCCGAAGGAACGCCGATGCCGACCCTTTCCTGCGAGCTCTCAACTTGAAGCAGATTCCCTATCGGTTTTCGGGTAGCCGAGGCCTTTATGCGCAGACCGAAATCAAGAATGTGATTTCTTTCATCAAAGCCCTGACCGATTTTGAGGACAGCCAGAGCCTCTTCTTTTTGAGTCATTCCGAAATCTACCGGGTCGACCTCTATGACCTGACGGTCATCTCAAACTTCGCGACCAAACGAAACCTCTCCCTCCATCGTGTCTTCCGGGATATAGCCCGTGAGTCCCTGACGCTGGATATATCCCCGGACACGGCAGCCGCGGTCAAGAAAGTCTATGACGACCTCGAGTACTTCATCGAGCTTTCCCGCACCCGGAATGCCGGCCAGGTCGTCTTCGCCTTCCTGGAAAAAACCGGATATATCAAGAAGCTCATCGCCGAAGCGACTCTTGAGGCTGAGCTCAAAATCAAGAACCTGCGTCTTTTTTTCGAGAAGATCAAGAGCTTCTCTGAGCTTGTCGAGGATGACTCCATCCAGGCCTTCTCTCGCCACCTTGACCTCCTTCAAGAAGTTGGAGATAACCCGGCTACGGCCGAGGCGGAACTCGAGGAGGACGCCGTCCATGTGCTCACCGTGCACAAGGCGAAGGGGCTGGAGTTCGATGTTGTTTTCATGGTCAGCCTGATCGCTGACAGGTTCCCGGGCCGGGAAAGGAGGGAGAAGATTCCGATGCCCGATGAAATTTTGAAAGAGGAACTCCCAGCCGAAGACACGACTCTTCACGAAGAGAGACGCCTTTTCTATGTCGGGATGACCCGGGCCAAAAAGTTCCTTTATTTCACCTGGGCCAGGGACTATGGCTTGAAAAGGCTGAAAAAAGTCAGTCCCTTTGTCCTGGAAGCCCTGGACATCCCCAGGCTGCCCGAAGAGGTTCTCCGCTCTTCAGCTGCAGAAGAGCTCATGCGCTACGGGTACGGGGACCGGCCAACGGGGTCAAGAATTCTCGTCCCCATCCCGAAAACAAAAACTATTCCATTGAGTTATGTCCAGGTCGAAGATTACCTCACCTGTCCGCTTAAGTACAAGTACAGGCATTTGCTGAGGATTCCCGTTCTTCCCCACCACAATATCGTCTTCGGACGGGTTCTCCACCAGGCTATCCATTTTTACTTACGGAAAAAGAAGGCCGGCGAGCCTCCCAGCGAGAAGGAGTTTCTCCGGGAATACGAGCGGTTATGGATGAGCGAAGGATACCTCAGCCGGGAGCACGAAGAATTGAGGAAAAAGGCCGGCCGCGAGGCTCTAAGGCTCTTCTATAAGCGCGAGCAAACCTCCCCCAGTATCCCCACTTGGCTGGAAAAGCGGTTCAAGTGGCAGGAAGGAAAGATGAAGTTTGTCGGCCGCTGGGATAGAGTGGATGTCCAAGACAGTGGAGCGGTGATCATCGATTTCAAGGCCTCAGAAGTGAAAAATCAGAGAGAGGCGAACCGCAAAACAGCCGAAAGCCTCCAGATGGGGGTTTATGCTCTTTCTTTTGCTAAAACCCAAAATCTCCCCCTGCTGGAGACTCAGCTCTATTTCCTCGAGTCCGACATCATTGGTCACGCCCGACCAGGGGAGAAAGAATTGAATGAAGTCAGGAAAAAGATCGAGGAAGTCGCCGACGGCGTGCGCGCGCAAAATTGGCAAGCCAGGCCGGACTGGCATAATTGCAGCTATTGTGAATTCAAGACGTTTTGCCCGTTTACCTATGCCTATTGACTGATTAGCCCCCCTATGGGCATAAGGGCCCACGGTTCCTGGTTCTTGAGGAGGCTGAGAAGGGAAATAAGCTTTTCGAGGTCCCGACCGAGCATGGGGATGTGGAGTTTGGATTCTCGTCGGCCAAAAAGGGCGGTGAGCAAGGATATTCTCTTGGGCCAGACCACAATCCGGACTTCTTCGTCAAGGGGAATACCGGCCAAGTTCTTGGCCACGGCAATGGCTTTGGCCAGCCCTCCGAGGTCATCGACGAGATGGATTTCCTTGGCCTGGCGGCCTGTCCAGACTCGGCCGCGGCCAATCTTGTCCACTTCATCCCTGGTCAGGTTCCGCCCTTCAGCGACCTTTGTCAAGAACTGCTCGTAGACCCAGAGGATTTCCTTTTTTATACAGTCCCTTTCTTCTTCGGTTAAACCGCGCCACGAAGTGAAGAGGTCGGCTTTCTTGCCGTAAGCAAGCCTTTCCGCTGTGATGCCCATCTTCCGGTAAAAACCGGCCAGGTTGAGCTTGCCGGAGATCACGCCGATAGAGCCGGTGAGTGTTTCGGGTTGGGCGACGATTTTGTGGGCCGCCATGGAGATCCAGTACCCTCCTGAACCGGCTACGTCGGACATGGAGACAACAACGGGCTTTTCTTTCTTGGCCAGGACCATTTCTCTCCAGATGACATCCGAGGCGACTGCCGAGCCACCCGGGCTATCGACCCTGAGGACGATGGCCTCGATGCTCTTATCTTCCCTGGCCCGGTGGATGTGACGGGAAAGGGTACGGCTACCGATGGTCTGGTAGAGCCCTTCTCCCATGTGAATGGGACCTGAAGCATAAATGAGGGCGATTTTTCTGCCCCTGTCGAGGCCCAGCGACGACGGGCTGACCTTACTATATTCGCTCATTTTGACGCGCTCGAGTTTCGTCCTCTGGTCTTCCTTGAGGAGGAGTTTCTCCAGTTCATCCTGATAGAGCAGCGTATCGACGAGCCCAGCCCGCAGAGCCCCCTCTCCCTGGAAGAGACCCTGGTCGATGAGCTTTCTTACTTCGGCCTCATCTTTTTTTCTTGCCTCAGCGATGGTCCGGACATAGTGCTCAAAAATGTCGCTGTAGAGGGATTCCATCATGGTTCGGTGGGCGGGAGTGAATCCTTTCTCGGTGAACATATTGTAAGCCGTCTTGAATTCCTCAACCTGTTCGACCTCGAACTCAACGCCGAGCTTGTCGAGCCCGCCTTTAAAGAAAGGAACCCATCCTCCGATGCCGTTGACGCCCAGCCAGCCAAGGGGATGGAGAGCGATAGTATCGCAAGCGCTCGCAAGATAGTATTCCTTATCCGAGTCAGTGGCTTCTTCGATGTAAGCGTAAGCTTTCTTGCCGGATTTCCGGAAGTCGAGAATGGCCTCCCGAATCTCACTGGCCTTGGCCCAGTCACATTCCAGATAGCCGATGCGGAGCACTAAGGCCTGGACGCGGCTGTCGACCTTGGCCTTACGGATGTTCTGCCAGAGGTCGTGGATGGATAAAGGCCTGGCCCCCAGGAAAAAAGACGTTAGAAAATCTGGTTCTGAAAACTCGAAAACAGGGCCAGCGAGGTCGATTTCGAGATAGGAGTTGGTCTTGACGGTCGGTGGCCTTCGGAATTCGTAGTAGATAAAGGCCAAGATCGTCGCCATGACCAGAAAGAAGAAAATGAGGATGATGAGCAAAACATATTTTCCTCGTCGCATCTTCGTTCCTCCTCGGTTATACGAGATCCATGCCCTTGAGTTCGGGCTGGGAATAGGAATATACCAGAAACCCCGTCCTTCGGATAGGGGGCAAAGCTTGATTTCCTTCGAGGGTTGTGCCAGAATGATTTGGCTTTTGTCATGATCCGGGCCGGGTATTCCGGGCAGGATGATGATGAGAGTGCAAGGAGGTTTTTTTTATGGCTGCTTCAAAATTGTATGTGGGCAACCTCAATTACAGGACCACAGAGGAAAAACTCAAGGACCTTTTCAGCCAGTTTGGTGAGGTGAGTTCAGTTAACATTCTCCAGGGCAGAGGCTTTGGCTTTGTCGAAATGGCCACACCGGAATCGGCCCAGGACGCGAAAGCCAAGCTCAACGGAACAGAGTTTGACGGCCGGAAGATCATCGTCAACGATGCTCGGCCAAGGCCGGAAAGGCGCGAGGGTCGAGGGGAACGTCGAGATTTCCGTAAGTTTTAGATAAATCACCCGTTCTCAAACTACGCCAAAGTTCTTCGGGGCGAGGTCCGGATGGCGGGAGTGACGTTGCTGCCCGAGGAGTCCACTTTTTTTCAGGCAAGGTAAACCCTTTTTCGCCGGCTTCCGTAGTAGTTGGTGAGGATTTCCGATGATCAGAAAACCACCTCCGCAGACCAGCTGGCCGGGGCTCAGCTTTGAGGTTGAGGAAAAAAAGGTGCCCGTCTGTCTGGAATAGGGTAATCCTTACAGTCGGGAGTTTGAAGAAAGTTAGCCATGGAAGGGACGACAGAAAATGCGAAAGATGAACTCCGCGCTCTTCTTGAGAAAGCGAAAGCCGGCGACAGGGAAGCGTTCAAAACTCTCGTTGGCCGGTATCAGAAAAAAGTCTTTCTCCTGGCCTACTCTCTCCTTCGCGACCGCGAGGATGCCCTGGACATCGTTCAGGAAACCTTTATGAAGCTTTATCAAAAATTCCACATCTTCAAAAGCGAAGGAAATTTCCAGGCCTGGTTGCTTCAGATGACCAAGAATTTGGCCATCGATTATTATCGCCAGCGCCATTTTGAGCGCCGGGAGAGGGAAGTCGAGAAGGTCCTCGAAAAAATCGATGTGCCTGCCGGGACGAACGCATCGCCGAGTTCAGGAGTGGAGCTGGGTCAAGCGTTTTCCCGTTGCCTGGAAAGGCTGGGCACCAAACAAAGGATGATCATCGTCATGAAACATTATCAAGGGCTTCGGTATCAGGAGATTGCCCAAGTCCTCGACATTTCCGTGGGGACGGTGAAGAGCCTTCACTTCAAGGCGGTCCGAAATATGAGAAAATTGTTAGGGCCGCAACTGGGGATAGAGCCATGAACTCTTGTCAGTCAAACCGAAAAAACCTTGTCGCTTTTCTGTGCGGCGAGCTCAGAGGAAAGCGGCAGCGGAAAGTGGAGCGGCATCTCAAAGCGTGCTCGACTTGTCGGGCTGAGCTTGAATCCCTCTGCCAGACAGTGGCCCGGGTCGAAGAAATGGGCCATGAACTGGATAGAGTCCTGGCCTCCGTCGATTGGGAAAAAAACGCCGCCGAGGTCGTCAGGGCTGTTTGGGAAAAAGAAGCAGATTTTCGGACCTACGCGAAGCCAAGAAAGTTTGCCCTCCTTTCCCTTCCCCTCCAGCCTGTTTTGGCTGGTGTGCTTCTTGGTATC
>CAYUKK010000078.1:0-14167 GCA_964445305.1 uncultured Eubacteriales bacterium | reverse complement strand
GTTTGCGGGGCCTTTGCTACCCTCTTTGGTACTGGCGTTGCCAGTACCAAAGAGGGTAGCAAAGGCCCCGCAAACAGCAAAAATGGGAGCCAATACCCGGGCAAAGGCGGCATTTTTAAACCCATTTTTGATGTAATACATAGGACCGCCGGCTATTTTCCCGTCTGAATATTTTTCCCGAAACTTTACTCCCAGCAAGGCTTCCGAAAACTTGGTGGCCATGCCCACTGAACCGCAGACCCACATCCAGAAAATGGCTCCTGGACCGCCGGTGAAAGAGCCGTGGCCACACCACCGATATTTCCATTACCAACTGTGGCCGCCAGCGCCGTGGATAGAGCGGCAAAAGGAGAAATGTCGCCTTCCCGCTTGACACCAGAGCGCCGGCCGAGAAGACCGGCAAACATCAGCTTAAAGCTATCGCCGAGGCGACGAAACTGAACAAACCCCGTTCGCAGGCTAAGCCAGAAACCAGCGGCAAAAAGAACAAAAAGCATATAGGACCAGATGTGGTCAGAGACCTGAGTTACCCAGACAGTTAGCTCCTGATAAAAGCCCTGCATATTTCTCTCCTCGTTCCGGCATATTATCATAACTCAAATATAGCCTCAACAAGATGATGAAGAATAACAGAGGAGAATAGTTCTTTGCTTCTTTTAGTTTCTCACTTTGACAGTTATGACTCAAACATGCTCCTCGGACGCAAACGCTGTCAAGGGAAAACTGGCTCAAGTTAAAATCTTAATGGCTGCTTCCTTTATTCGAGGCTTTGGCCTAAAATAAAAGCCGGTGAAATGGAAGATAGCCGAAGAAGCTTTCCCCGTTGTTGATTTAATTGGAGGATGCCTAAGAAGCGCCAAGGAATTTTCGGTAAAGAAATTCTGATACCGGTTGCAAAGAAAAATTTATTTCGCTATATTTTTAGTGGTTTTTTCGACGCGAAAACGAAGGGCGCCCGTAGCTCAGCTGGATAGAGCGTCTGACTACGAATCAGAAGGGCGGGGGTTCAAGTCCCTCCGGGCGCGCTCCGTCTTTTCCCATGTTTTCTTGCGGAGAGGGCTTTATCAATTATCAAGCGAGAGCGAGCTAACTCCACGGCAGTTTCATTTTCTCCATGAAGAATCTCGTTGAAAAATCAAATTGCTCTGACCGGGAGAAAGTTATTTTTATGTGTTTAGGCCGGAGCATGTATCACCAAATTGGACCAAGCCCTTCGTCAGAGTGAGGTGGGAATATTTTTGTTTTTTAGCTTTATGACTATTCCTGAACATTGGATAATGATGGGAAGAACAGAGGAGGGAAGCGATGACCGGGCGTGAACGGGTGCGGATGGCGCTCGGTCACCGGCTCCCCGACCGTGTCCCGCTCGATTTGGGGGCGAGCGGCGTCACCGGTATGCACGCAAGCTCTGTTTACCGCCTCCGCCAGGCTCTCCGGCTTGACCCGCCCGGCAGGCCTGTCCGCGTCGTCGAGCCCTATCAAATGCTCGGAGAGATTGAGCCCGACTTGATGGACAAGCTGGGGGTGGATGTGGCGGGGATTTCCTCTCCTCGCACCATGTTCGGCTTCCGCCTGGAGCGCTGGAAGCCGTGGACTCTCTCTGATGGCACGCCGCTTCTTGTGCCGGAAGGCTTTAACACCGAGCCGGAAGAGAATGGCGATTTGTTCATGTATCCGGAGGGTGACCGCTCGTCGCCGCCGAGCGGGAGGATGCCACGGGGAGGATTCTACTTCGACGCCATCATCCGCCAGCCTCCGATTGACGAGGCTCGCCTCGACCCGGCCGACAACCTGGAAGAATTTGGCCCCGTGTCCGATGAGGATCTGGCGTACTACAAGCAACAGGCAGAAGCTTTATTCCGAACAGGAAGAGCCATTCTGGCCAATTTTGGGGGTACAGGGTTTGGCGATATCGCCCTTGTGCCGGCGCCCTGGCTCAAGAACCCGCGCGGCATTCGCGATGTCGAGGAATGGTACGCTTCGATGGTCACCCGCCGGGAATACGTGTGGGCTGTATTTGAGAAACAATGCGAGATCGGGCTGGCCAACCTGGAGAAAATCCATGCTCTGGTCGGAGACAGGGTGGATGTGGTTTTCATCACGGGCACGGATTTCGGCGCCCAAACAGGGCCGTTCATCTCACCCCGAATGTATAGCGAGCTTTTCTTACCCTTCCATCGAGCGGTGAACGATTGGGTTCACCGCCACACCCCATGGAAGACTTTCGTCCATTCATGCGGCTCTGTTTTCTCCTTAATCCCATTATTTATCGAGGCAGGCTTCGATATCCTCAACCCGGTGCAGACTTCGGCCGCCCACATGGACCCACAAACGCTCAAGGAAAATTTTGGGGACAGGCTGTGCTTCTGGGGCGGCGGTGTCGACACGCAAAGAACTCTTCCGTTTGGCACACCGGAGGAAGTGCGTCAGCAGGTGGCGGAAAGGATACGCATCTTTGGCCGAGGCGGTGGCTATGTTTTCAACACCATCCATAACGTCCAGGCAGGGGTCCCGGTAGATAACCTCGTCGCGCTTTACGAGGCGGTCGACGAATTCCGGGCGATGATGTAGAGATGGCCAGAGAGTCTGGCCTCATTCGATATGGTTAGCGCGACAAAAATGGAGAATCCTATCCTCGAGCGCCCGAGCTCGGGCCATTGCTTTATCTTCCTCAAGTTCGCTCATCAGCTGACGCAGCCTTTCCCGCACTGCCTTGACCTTGTTGGCAGCTGCCTCAGGGTCGGCGATGGCGGTCAGTCCAATTTCGCCAGTCTGCCTGACGGCGGAGATATAAGAATCCTCAGCCCGGCTGAATTCCTTCTCCAGCTGTTTCACTTGCCGTTCCTCATCCGACATGGATTTCTGATAATAACGATAGCCAAGGAATACGACGACGGCAAGGATAAGCAGCCAGATGATAGCTCTCATTTTGAGGCGCCAATTTATGGACTCATTATAACCTGATTCCATCACGGAAGCCAAGCTCTATTTCGTTTCGGGAGCTGGCTAAATTTTCATCATTTTTCTTGAACGGAGGGACCGAAATGAAAGAAAATGGCAGCAGAGCTTGAGATGAGGAGAGGATGCGTCATGAAGCGCCGGAATTTCTTAGAGAAAGTCGGCAAGGGGGCGACGCTGGCGATAGCCGCAACGTCTCGTCCCGCTATTGCGGAAATACTCCTCTCTGGCCATCTGAAAGAAAGTGGCCAGCGCCCAGAACGCCCAGCCGGGCGCATGGATTCCTGGCTTGAAATCGACCTCAACCACCTGAGCTGGAATATCGCCCAGATCAAACGACTCGTTCAAGTCCCCATCATGGCCGTCATTAAAGCAAACGCTTATGGTCACGGCCTGGCTGAGGTAGGACGATTCTTGGAAAAACAGGGAATCGGCTGGCTCATGGTCGGAAACCTCGGCGAGGCTTTGGCGCTGAGGAGGCAGGGAGTCCGATGCCGTATCCTCAATTTTGGCGGTTTTTCCAGGGAAGATGCGGAAGCGATCGTCGATGGGGATATCAGCCAGGCAATCTGGAGCGATGAAGTTGCCCATCTCCATGAAGCAGCGATAAAGAGGAAGAAAAGAGCAGCCATCCACGTCGACATCGACACGGGGATGGGACGGACGGGCGTTCCCTGGACCCGGGCCTTATCTTTTCTCTCGCGCCTGGCCAATTTGGATGGCGTCAAGGTTGAGGGAACGATGACCACTCTGACCGAAGATAAGGGTTTTGATTTGGAACAGGTGCGGAGGTTCATGGAGGTTTGCTCTCAGGCTGGTGCGAAAGGCATATCCGTGGGGCTTCGGCACGCCGCCAGCAGCGCCGGTATTTTAGCGCGACCCGAGTTCCACCTGGACATGGTCAGACCCGGCATCATGATTTACGGCTATTATCCGTCTGAGGAAGCGCAGCGCGAGGACAGGCTGGCCCTTAAACCCGTAGCCCGATGGCTGGCCAGGGTGGTCGATATTCGGGAGCTCTCGCCCGGTGATACTCTTTCCTACCACCGGGTTTTTAGAGCGAGCCAAACCATGCGTGTCGCGACCGTCGGCGTCGGCTATTCTGATGGCTATCCATCCGCTCTCGCCGGCAGAAGCCATGTTCTTATCCACGGCCAGAAATACCCGGCCATCGCCGCCGTGACAGCTAATCATATGATGGTTGACCTTCTTGGGGATGCGACAATCAAGATAGGGGATGAGGTTGTTCTTCTGGATAACCGTTTCGAATCTGGTCTGACCGCCGATATTCTGGCTGAACTCGCCGGTATCTCAGTCTACAAGATTCTGATTGGTTTAAACCCTCTTCTTTTCAGGCAATGCCGCATTCGCTTTTCCTCGTCTTCGAAGGCAGAGCTCTCTTAAGAGGTAAGCTGCGAGAAGCTCGGTGTCGATTTTGTTCTCGGTTTTGCCCGGCTCCTGGGAAATTAGGTAGAAATTAGGTAAATGGATAAGCTGTCCCCAATTTAGCCCAATTTAGATGACGGTGCCATCGGGAATGACGCCGTGCTTGGGAATAACAATGATACCATCCCGGATAACATAGTCGTCGGTTTCTTCGTCCTTCACCCCGCGGGCGTTGACGAGGCGGACGCCCTTGCCGAGGCGGGCGTTCTTGTCGATGATGGCATTTCGAACCTCGGATTCGGGGCCGATCCCGATGGCCGGGATTCCCTGTTGGGTGCGGCGCGCGATTTCCTCGTCCGACTCGAAGTAATCCGCGCCCATGACGATTGTCCGCTCGATGAGGCAGCGCGCGCCAACCCGCGAGCGGATGCCGATAATCGAGTTGACGATGCGGGATTGGTCGATGATGCTCCCCTCGCAGAGGATGGAGTTTTCCACCTCGGAGGCGATAATCTTGGAGCCGGGGAGATAGCGGGCGTGGGTAAAAATGGGCTTGTCCTCGTCATAAAAATTGAACTTGGGTAGTGGGTGGGTGAGCTCAATGTTGGCCTCGAAGAAACTGCGGATGGTTCCGATATCCCGCCAGTAGCCGTGGAAGGGATAGCCATAGACCCGGTGCGTCTCGATAGCCTGAGGGATGACTTCGCGGCCAAAATCGCTAAACGTCGTCATTTCCAGGAGCCCTTTGAGGACGGTCCAGTTAAAAAGATAGATACCCATGGAGGCAAGATGGGTCTTGGCCGCCGCCTCGATTCCCCATCGGCTCATCGCCTCCCGCTCAATCCTCATCTTCATGAGCTCGTCCTCTGTTTTCGGTTTTTCCATGAACGCCTGGACCCGGCCGCGGTCGTCGAGTTTCATGACGCCAAATTCTGGTGCCTCGGCTCCTGAAATGGCCGTCACAGCGATAGTGATTTCGGCTTTTTTTTTGAGGTGGAAATCGATGAACGGAGTGTAATCCATCCGGTAGAGATGGTCGCCGGAGAGGATGAGGACGAGCTCTCCCTTATTCTGGAGGAAGAAAAGGTTCTGCCGCACCGCGTCGGCCGTGCCCTGGTACCAATTCCGATTCTCCAGGGTTTGCTGGGCGGAGAGGATGGTCAGGAATCCCTTTGAAAAATCGTCGAACCGGTAGGTGAGGAAGATATGGCGGTGGAGAGATTCGGTGCTGAACTGGGTCAGAATAAAAATCTGGCGGAGACCCGAATGGAGACAGTTGCTGAGGGAGATGTCGATGAGCCGAAAGCGGCCGGCGATGGGGACAGCGGGCTTGCTCCGGATTTTGGTCAGGGGGTAAAGGCGTGACCCCTGCCCCCCGGCAAGGACGACGACAACGACCCTGGGCATCGATCACTGCTCCCGGTACTATTCAATTCAGCCTCGGGATCCGCTCAAAACCCGAGACGCTGACAAAGTCGAGCTTAGCCTTCTTTTCGACTTCGTCAAGGACAAGGTTGAGACCAAGGGTGTCGCTGGCGATGTGGCCAGCGATGATGACGTTGAGGTTCGCTTTCTTGGCGTTCTCCAGGTGTTCCTCGCTGATGTGCATGGCCACGAGAGTACTCACGCCACTCGAAGCGAATTTCTCGAAGACTTCCTTCGACCCCTCCGTGCCGCCGGTCATGTCGACGTAGATTTTGCCGCAGCGGTTGTCCTCAGAGCCGCTCACGATCTTGGGGGGAAGCTGGAGGGCGATGGATTTCCTGTACTCGGGGATATTCCGGAGGAGCTGGAGCACATCCTTGAGCCGGGCTGGCCTTTCCCTGTCGAAGAGATTCGTGAGGTAGGAGGTGACGCAGTTGTCAGCCGGCGTGTGGATGGACATCATGGGTAACCCAAGGAGTCGCGCCACGTCAACAGCGCGGTTATGGTTGATGGGCATGAGCCGGCGCTCGACCTCGCTTATCCTCTTTTCCATGAGCTTTTCGGCCACACTGACGGTGATGCCGTAGAGGGAAAGCAAGTCTGCCTGGAGTTTCATGACGTCAAAGAGTCGAGACAGGGCGTATCCCTCGGGATGGTGGGCGATGATGAGGTCGATTTTCTTTTCCGAATCCCTGTTGAGAAGATGGGCGAGGAGGATTTCCCCCACCTCCATGTCGATGCCGACGATGGCGCGCTCAATCTCCGTTTCCGGGTCGCCGGAGAGGATGCGGGTATCCGCGTAAGGGTTAAAAAGCCTGTCCTGGTCGTAGAATTCTCGCTCCTCCCCTTCGAGCTTTTCGAACTTTTTTTTCTCCTCGGCGAGGAGCTTTTCGACCTCATCCCGGCCTCGCAAATCATGGGCGATCCCGGTTTCGACAACCAGGTGATAGAGTTCTTTGAGTTTCATCGAGTTCTCCCCTGAGAGAATGGAATTTTCACCTTCATGGGGACATTATAAAGGGAGAGGAGAGAAGGAGCAAGCGAATTGCTGTGGAGACGACCCTGATTTGCCGATAGAAGCACCCGACGGGTCCTGTCGTGGTTCACCCCCGGCGCCCCCGAGCGGCCTATCTTGTTTATCATCAGTCAAGAAGATGGGTGGCATCAAACGCTCGGGTCGGCGGGGGGCCCCCGAACCACGCCACCCCTCGGGTGCACTCGCTATCGTGATAATTTGTTACAAGATCAAGCACTTTCGCTTGATGATAATTTTCTATCGGCAAATCAGGGGCGAAACCCCCCCGTTGTTTCGGGGCTGCCATCTCTGCTAAAATAGTGACTTCTTTGAGATGGACGCCTGGTAGAAAAAGCGTCATGAGAAAAGCTCCTTTTTGCCTCCTTTGGCTTTTTGCCGCTCTTTCGGCCTTCCTTTTCGGTATCCCCCTGGCAAGCCCACCAGAAGGGTCAGCCTTTCCATCCTCCCAAGCGGAAAGACAGGGAGATTTCATCAGGCTCCTCGAGGCGGCGACCGGTGAATTTCCCTCTGAATCCGTTTGTCTGCCGTTTTTCTCTGTTGACCGTCTCGGCGGTGTCTGGGCCGCCTGGGAGGAATGGCGACCCGAGCCCAACCAGATAAAGGTGGCGAAAATCGAGGATAACCGGGTCGCCTTTATCCAGACGCTTGCCTGTCCTGACGGGTTCAACTGGACGCCCCGGCTCGCCTTTGACCTTTTCAATTCGCCCTGGCTCATCTGGGCCAATTACTTTAACGGAAAATCCAGAATTTTTGTCCAGAACCTTAATTCAGGCAAACTGTGGGCTTTCGATTCCCCTGAATCCATGTCCGTCAGCAGCCCGGCGCTTGTTTTTGACCGTGACGGCAGGGCCTGGGCTTTCTGGAATGAAAGCCGGCCCGACAAAGGTGTCGTCATCTCGAGAGTGCTTAGCCATGGCCTCTGGTTAAAGCAACCGACCCTTCCGTCAGAGAACGACGCTCCCGCTCTCAGCCCGGATGCCATCATCGATGAAAGAGGCTTTCCCTCGGTGGTGTGGGCGAGTTATGACGGCCATGATTATGAACTCTATAAGGCGTCATGGGAAGGAAACAAATGGGGGGCCCCGCTCAGGCTGACAGACAATCAAGAAAACGACTTTTTCCCCGCTTTTGCCGGCGGAAGCCCGGGGCCTCCTCTCATCGCCTGGACAAAAGCCAGCCAGCTCGGTCACCAAGTCTGCTTGGCCATGCTCAAGAACAACCGCTTGGAGAAAGAAACCGCGCTTTGTCCGCCTAACTCCTTCCTTGTGGTTCCCCGCTTTTATGAAGACCCGGCGGGAACGAAAATCACGTGGAAATCCGGGACTGATATCCAAGTTAGGGCGGCACAGCCTGGGCGTTTCAGCCAAAAAGAAGGCCCTTTTCCTCCGCCTCCATCAGGAAGCTTTCTCTTCAACCCCAACTTGGACGAGAATATCTACGTTTGTTTCGGTGATAGCATTACTTATGGCTACATCGACCGAGAGCCGGCGCCTGAGCTGGGGTATGTGCCTCGCCTTGAGGCCATCCTCAATCAAAATTTCGGAGCTTCCCAGGCCATCAACCAGGGCATCGGGGGAGAAAATACTATTCTTGGCCTGGCCCGGATCGATAGCGTCATCCAGAGCATCCAGGGACGCTTTATCTTGATCATGGAGGGGACCAACGACGTCATTACCCCCAACCTGGCCATGAGCACTTCCGCTTCCAATTTAAGGGAAATAGTCCGCCGATGCCTCGATGCAGGCGTTTATCCCATCTTGGCCACCATCCTACCCCGTTACGATGCTTATGGCGTAATCAAGTATTATAGCGATAGAATTCTTGAACTCAACCGGCTCATTCGCCAGATGGCCGTTGATTTTCCCATCGCTTTTGTGGATATGTACGAAATCTTCAATAATTACCCGGCAGCCGACGGCGGCGTTTTTGCCGTTCTTTCCCGCGACCTCAAACACCCAAGCGCCAAAGGTTACCAGGTCATGGCCGAGTCCTGGTTCGGAGAGATCAAGAATATCCCTTTCTCGCCTGTCCATATCGAAGTTTGGAGCTTCGACGGAAACACCGGTTTTTCTTCTCTTCGAGAAGCAAGACTCTGGGGCCAGCACCCCAAAGCGCAACGTCCGCAAAGAGAAGAAGCCGTAGGAACATACCTCCGCTGGCAAAATAACCCGAAGATTTTCGACCCCACACGCCTCCAGGGTTACAAGATTTTCAGGAAAGACCAGTCCCATCCTCAAGCTCGCTTCCGGTTATTAGCCTTCGTCCGCTCGCCTCTGACCTTTTTTGACCCTGGCCTTCACACGATCGACCGTTACACCTATGTCATCTCTGCTGTCCGCACCGATGGTGTCGAGGGCCCGTGCTCGGCAGAGGTCAAGGAGTAGCCCAAGGTGAGCGTTTAGCCCCGGAATAACGCCAACACCTCGCTCGCCCCCATCTTTCCTGGAGCCATCTCTTAAGCCCCGAAAAAATTGGAGGGGGTAAGAGGCGGGGGGACACCTGAGGATCTCAGAAAAAGCCATGATTTTGACTGTTTTTGGGCCGCGATTCATCAGAAGGTACTTAAAAAAGATTCCGCTTCGAAAGATTTGACAAGCGGAGACAAAAGGATATATCCTCAGGCTATATTACAAAGCTTAAACGGGCTCTCCTATCCATGAAGTGCCCCCGCTGCAACCATAATAACCCCGCTGACAGCCGCTTTTGCAGCAACTGTGCCTCGCCTCTCGAGCCCAGCCGCCCGGCCGAAGATTCAGTCACCCAAACTCTAACTGAAATCGAGCCAAAATTCGAGCGGGGCCGAGTTTTCGCCGAACGCTACGAATTCATCGAGGAGCTCGGCAGCGGCGGGATGGGCAAGGTTTATAAGGTCTACGACACGAAAATTAGGGAAATCGTTGCCCTCAAGGTCATCAGGCCTGAGATCGCTTCCCGGCCGCACACGCTGGCCCGTTTCCGGGAGGAAATTCGGCTTGCCCGAAAGATAGCCCATAAGAATATCTGCCGGATGCACGACCTCAACGAAGCCGAGGGGATTTCTTTTTTCACCATGGAGTATATTCCCGGTGAAGACCTCAAGCGTATCCTCCGCATGACCGGCCAGCTGAGTGTCGGCCGGGCCGCCTCTATCGCCCGACAGGTCTGCGCTGGACTGGCCGAAGCTCACAGGTTGGGCATCGTCCACCGCGACCTCAAGCCCAAGAACATCATGGTTGACTATGAAGGGAACATCCGCATCTTGGATTTCGGCCTGGCTCGCTCGGTCGAGGAAAAGGGAATAACCGCCGGTCGGGCCATGCTCGGAACGGCTGAATACATGTCGCCCGAGCAGGCAGAAGGAGAAAAGGCGGATAACCGCTCTGACATCTACGCGCTCGGGGTAATCCTTTTCGAGATGGTCACCGGTCGCACACCGTTTGAGGGCGACTCAGCCCTTAGCGTCGCCCTCAAGCACAAAACTGAACCTCCCCCCGACCCGAGGCAGTTCAATCCCGCTGTTCCTGAAAGGCTTCGCCAGGTCATCCTCAAGTGCCTGGAGAAAAATAAGGAAAAGCGTTTCCAGACTGTCGAGGAACTCGCCTCAGAACTGGAAACGCTGGAAAAAGAATACCCGACCGAAGAAAGAATGCTGCGGCCGAAAAGGCCGGCCATTTCCAAAGAAACTGTCCTTTCCCCGGGGGTGAAGAAGCTGGCTTTCTCAGCCTTTGCCCTTCTCCTGGTCTTGCTGGCTATTTTTCTTATCCGCCAGATTCCCGGGAAAAAGCGAATGGCCATCGCCCCTTCGGCCAAACCTTCTCTTCTCATCCTTCCCTTCAAGAACAACACCGGGGACAACAACCTGGATGTCTGGAGAGAAGCTCTGGCCGAAAACCTCATTGCCGAGCTTCGCCGCTCTTCCCCGAATCTCCACCTCCTGAGCGCCGATACAACCCGGACGGTGCTCCGGAAATCTGGCTTGGAGGAGACCACTCGTTTCTCCTCCGAAGATTTGAGCAAGATCGCTGAGGCGACGGGCGTCAGCCACATTGTCATCGGGAGTTACTCTCTCGGTCGGATATATTATGACCTGAAGGAAATGCGTCAGAGCGTTATCATCGGCAGCGGTCGAGCCGAGGGGGAAGGCGAAAAGGACTTTAACCGGATGACCGACGAGCTTTCTGGACAAATCCTCGCCGATCTAAAATTGCCGTCCGGAACTCAGCCTCCGTCAGCGCTGACGGCGTCGAGTTGGGCTAACCGATACTATATCTTAGGCAGGCAGGCAGAAAGAAAATATAAGGAAAGCAGGAAAGAGATAGACTTTTCGACGGCCATATCCTATTACGAGAAAGCTATCGCCGAAGACCCCGCTTTCCCTCTTCCCTATTGGGGCTTGGGTGATAGTTATCAAAGTCGTTACGTGAGAACCAAGCAGCCCGCCGATTTAGAGCTCACCATTGGCTATTACGAAAAGGCCTATCAACTCGCTCCCCACCTGGGTGGACCCAATTCGGGCCTGGGCTGGGCTTATTTCCTCCAGGGCGATAACGAGAAATCCTTTGCTCATTTCAAGCGCTCCCTCGAGCTCGAGCCGGAAAATCCCGCCATCCACTACAACATCGGCTCTTTTTACAAGAGCATTGGCCTGGTCGAAAAAGCAATCCAATTCTACACCAACGCCATCGAGCGGGGGGAACTCTCTTTCATGACCTACTGGCTGCGTTCGAGTTGCGCTGAACACCTCGGGCAATATGAAGCGGCTGTCCAGGATGCAAGACGATTAGTCGAGATTGAGCCGGACAATCCCCGCGCGACGCTCTTCTACGCCCGGATGCTCATCAGCCAAAGAAACCTGGTCGCTGCGGAAAGAGAAATCGCTATAGCTGAAAATCTGGGCATCCAGTCGCTCGACCTTCGCTTGACGAAGAGCCTTCTCTTTGCCTCTCGGGGAGAGCGTGAGAAGGCACTTCGCCTTCTCGAAGAAGCGAAACAAGAGCCGGTCTACTACAGCCTGCTTCTTTCCCGGGTTTATGCGCTTCTCGGCATGAAGGAAGAAGCCATTGACATTATCCAATCCGGCATCGAAAAAGGGTTCGCCGAGGTTCAGGAGTACCTTTTCGAATATCCTTTTCTGGCCAAAAGCTATTACTTCGACAACCTCAGGAACATGCCCAGATTTCGTGAAATCATGGAAAAACAAAAAGCCATTTACGACGAAAATTTGAAAAAATACGGTGGGCTCTGAGCGCGAAAGATAGCAGCTCTATCTCCTGACGGGGAAGGAGGGGCTGTTCACATAAAAAGCTTACACTCAAGGAAAGGAGGAAAGGATGGCAAAGAAAAACCCGAGGCGCAAGGATCCCCTCCGGTCTCTGACTGCCCAACTGGCCGAAGATTACCGGAAGATGAAAAACCTCTACCCGAAAAAAGAGGGCCCCAAATTGCTGGCTGCTTTTCTTAAGCAACGCGCGGCGGTCATCGTCACTCCTGACTATAAGAAAGTGTGGGGAGGGGCGAGTACGAGAATCTGGACGAAAGCTAAGGCCAAAGAAGCCCGACTGGACTTCAGAGTCGCCAATATCTATTTTGGAAAGGCCATCGGCCCTCAGAAGGCGAGGGGACAGACCTTCGATTTGGCCGCTTTTGTCGTCTCGGAAATCCACATCATCGAGAAAGCGAGGCCTGGCCGCCGGAACGCCACGGGCTACTTGATGGTGCCTTACGGCCATCAAGAACTTTGCCCTTGGTTTTGAGCTCACTCTCAACGTCCCTTTGATTTTCAGCCCAAAAAGCTAAGGCGAGGGAAAAGGGCAAAAAGCGGAGGGAAGTCGGCCGGGAAAAGCGGCGCAACTCTTTTTCCAAGATAGAGTTTTTTAATAATGTATTGCTATATTATAATGAGAATGTGCGTGTCCCTGCCCTAAAGGAAAAGTCCAACGTTGTCCAGCACGCTCTGAGCTTTCTCGCTTCCCTGGTCATTCACGCTTTCCTCCTCTACTTTTTGGCTGCCCACTTCGTCTCGGTCAAGATCCTCGATTTTAAAGAGCGGGTAACCGATATCATCATCGCTCCCCGGCCGAAGCTTGAAGCGCCCAGGATTGAAGGCCCTTTGCCCGAACTCCCCTCGAGCGATGCGGATTTGCTCTTTGGCATCCCCAGCCGGAGGCGCCCCCTTCAGCCCCTCGTCCTTGGGGAAGCAAGCGGCGAGGCACCCACCGGGAGCCCAGGGGAAGGCGCTGCCATGGCCGGGGTGGAGCCAAAATTTACAGAAGGCTTCCGCCTCGACAGTCAAGCCGGAGCTCAGGCCCTTGCCTCGCCGAACCGGTTGCGCTTGACCATCCCTGAACGCCAGCCGCCACCGAGCTCAACTCAACCGGCCTTCTCACCTCGCCCGAAAGCGGCCGACCTGCGTCAATACGTTTACCCTGGCCTGAGCGGCGTTTCCGGAGTCGGTGGCCCGGGAAAGGCAGCTCGCCGAACGCCCTCCCAGGTGCGCCTTGTCTCTCCAAGTCTCCTGACCATCGACCTTTCGCCCTGGGCCAGGAGAGCGGTTGAGACCATCCACAAAAACTGGCATACTCCTGTTTCGCTTGCCTCTGGCCAAGAGGTCGCTATGGAGGTTGCCATCGTCGTCCTCAAGACCGGCGAAATAACGAGTATCGAAATCATCACCGCCTCCCAAGACAATGAATTCAACCAAGCAGCCCGCGAAGCCATCGAGATAAGCTCGCCCCTGCCCGCGCTCCCGGCAGACTTCCCGGCGGCGAGCCTGGAAGTGACTCTCATTTTTGCCAGGCAATGATCCAGAAGACGGCTCGCCTTGTCCTTGTTGTGCTCGGCCTTTTGCCGGCCGCGCTGGCATCTGACTGGAAAACAGAAGTGGCGAGTCTGTTGAGCACGGGCGATAATTCACGAAGCGCAGCCCAATACCTTGAAGAAAATCTTGCTGCCCTGAGTGATGAAGACAAGCCGGTTGCCTGCAGCTTGCTGGCCTTTCTTTTTCGCCGCCTTGGGGATAGGGAAAACGAATACAAACGGCTGGGGGAGTACTTCGAAAAGTATGGCCCCCTGAACATGAGCTACGAATTCTTGCCCCTTTCCACCCGTAACGCCCTCATTCTCTATCTCCGGGATAGGGTCCTCCGCTATCCCTGGGTTCTCAAGATGGGATTTGTCGAAAGCGCTGCTCCCCGGGCGAAACCCGCCACCCCTACTCCACCCCGAGAGCTCATCCTCGGAGTTGAGATGGCTAATGAGGCTTACTATAAGCTCTGTCGCAGCGAGGAAGTCCTCAAGGGCGGCCAGTTCAGACGGGGATTCAATTCTTTGACTATCGACTGCGGAAAATTCTTCAATGCCTCAGGCACCTATCCTTTCATCCTC
>CAYUKK010000077.1:0-8476 GCA_964445305.1 uncultured Eubacteriales bacterium | reverse complement strand
TAGCCGCCATCGACAGGGATATTCGCTCCCGTCACGTAGGCCGAGGCATCCGAGGCGAGAAAGACGATTACCCCTTTAAGGTCGGTATCGTTGGCCAGGCGTCCAAGAAACGTCCGACGGCTGTAATTCTTAACGAACGCTTCAGGCATTTTGGGAGTCCAGAAGCCTCCCGGACTGACGCAATTGCACCTTACGCCTCGGTCGCCGTAATAGCTGGCAATAAAGCGCGTGAAATTGATCATTCCCCCTTTATGAAAAAAATAATCGGGATACCAGGCATGCATCTCGGTCCCTTCGTAGATAGGGGGGTCAGGACCGACCATCCCGTGAATGGACCCGATGTTGATGATGGAGCCGCTTCCCTGCTCGGCCATAACATCACCCATGGCCCGCGTGACGATGAAAAGTCCCGTCGCGTTGACGCGCATGCTCTCGGCGAAAGTCGACGCCTCATCAGCAAAACCCTTGGTCATCGGCCTCAAAACGGCGTTGTTGACCAGGATGTCCATCCGGCCCGTCCGCTTCAGGATTTCGTCGCGGAGGGCAAGGACCGACCTCTCCTCTCCCTGGTCGAAACGAAGAGCCGTCACCCCCAACCCTTTCTCTAAAAGCTTGGCGGCCAAGAGCTCTAGGCCTTGAAGATTCCGTGAGGCCATGAACGTGTTAGCGCCGGCTTCGGCCAGGGCCTCGACAATCTGGCGACCATAGAGACCAGCCCCACCGGTCACGAGCGCTGTCTTTCCCTGGAGGGAGAACATCTGCCAAACGTTCATCTTGATTCTCCATTCACCTCAGCCCGTTCTTATTCCATCCGGGCCAACCTTCCCCGTATCCGAAGCGATCCGGGCAAACTCAGCCGCGACCCGGCCAAAATACTCACCCAGACCAAGGACATCGGCGCCGATGGCGAAGAACCGATACCCCATCTTTAGGAATTCCGGGATACTCCTGAGTGTGCCTGTTGTTCCGGCGAATTTTCCGTGGGCCAGGGAGGCCTCGGCCACCCGCTTTCTCGCTTCGATGAGCCGCAGGTGCTTGAAGTCACCTGTCGCCCCCAGCCCGTGGCTAAAATCGCCGGGACCGAAAAAGAGGATGTCGAGACCGGGCAGAGCGGCGATGGCATCAAGCTCGGCCAGGGGTTCCGGGTCTTCAATTTGAAAAATAATGAACCTTTGCTCATTCGACCGACGGATATACTCATCAAGCGCCGTCTGGGCATAGGCACCGTCGGCATTCCCGCCGTCGAGCGGCCTTCTGCCCAGGGGATGGAAGCGGGTCATGCGGATAACGCTCTGGGCGTCATCCAGGCTCATGATGTGGGGCACCATGATTCCGGAGGCGTCGAGCTCGAGCGGCCGGATATAGTCGGAGTAGCTCCCCCGGGCCGTCCGCACCAAGACGTCAACGTCATAAGCTTTCGCCGCATAAATCTGAGCTTCCAGGACCGACCAGTCAGAAGCGCCGTGCTCCAGGTCGAGCCAGAGGCAGTCCACTCCCGACATGGCCGCCAGCTCGGCGACTCGCGCATTGTCCAGGTTCAGCTTGATACAGCTTACCGCCCCTCCCGTCCTCAGTTTTTCGAGTACGCGACTTCGCCTCATGGTCAACTCCTTAAATAATCTCCGCCAGCGAAACCTCGCGACCGTTCTCTTCCCGGCTCCGCATGCCCGCAATAACCATCTTCATGAGTTCGACGGTCTCGGCGAACGGAAAAGGCGGAACCCCGCTCCGCAGATACTGGATGAAACCTTCAAGTTGCTTCCTGAAGGCATAGAATGTGTCGGAAAAGGCGACTTCGACATGGCCGGCTGTGCCGTAAAGCGCCAGAACGCCGAATGCCCCATAGAGGTCCGTGATGGCGGCGACAAGAACATCAGCGCCGCAGCGATGCTTGAAATGGACAATGTTTTTTTCCTCGGACCCCGTGTTTCGGGCCGAAACAAACCCCGGTCCGAGGATCGGATAGACGGCCTCAAGAGCATGGATCCCGTAGCGCTCCCAGGATTTCGGCGTCGTGATGGTGGCCATCCGAATTTCGCCCAGGTCACGGGTAGATTCGCGGTAGGGCAAGAATTCTTTCGCGTAGCGCATGCAGCTTGAAGACATGAGGGGACGACCTTCGTCAACCCATTGACTGAACGTCCTCAAATCGTCGGCATTATCGACGAGCGGCTTATCGATAAAAACAGGGAGCCCCGCCTCGATAAAGGGCCGGGCCCGCTCAACATGCTCATGCCCCTTGTCTGTTGGAATGATGATTGCGTCGACCTGACCGATGGCTTCCTCAGGTCGACTCAAGATGTGAGGGATAAGAGAAGCCCTGGCTACATTTTCTGCGTCCGCCGGGTTGTCTGTCCAGATATGCGTAACTTTTGCCCCATCGATCCCGAAGCTCTCCTTGGGTTGCTTCCCCAAGTAGACGGGTATGACGGGGTAGGGACATTTGGCCATCGCCTCGCGGTCATAACCGTTGAAAATGGCACTCCAGGAATAGGGATGACCGTTTCCTTCGACCATGCCAATCATGGCCAACCGGATTTTCGGTTTGGTAATGGGGAGAAGCGTCATGCCCGTTCGTCCTTTTCGGGTGGAGTTTTCGGCCAACGGCGCGGGTCGATGACCTGCTCAGGGGCGCTGGGAAAATCGTTGATCATCGTGACAAGTCGGTCGGGGAGCCTGCCCCGGCGGATGATGGCCAGGTTCCTTTGAAGCTGGTCTATCGTTTCGACCCCGATGATCACCGAGTCGATGTCATCGAAACTTAACGCATAGCGAAGAGCAAGCTCGGCCATGGTCATGCCTTCCTCCGATGCCAGGCGAGCGAGCCATTGGCGATGAGAGTCGAAGTCGGCCAGCTCGGCCGGAAGCTCCGCCTTGAACATCAGTCCCTGGAGAAAAACGCTTCTCACAAAGACGACCTTCTTGCTGGCTCTTGCCCGCCGAAAAAAGTCAACCGCCAAGAGGCGCCTGTCGGCCAGGTTGAAGGGAACCTGGATAACCTCGCAGAATGGGTTTTCCAAACAGACCTCCGCCTCCTCGGGTGTGTAAACAGAAGCGCCAATCTTCTCGACCAGACCCGCCTCTTTTAGCTCCAACAATTGGAGCAGGGCAGTTTGCTCTTGATCATCCATGTCGTTAAAATGATGGAAAAGGCAAGCATGGAGTCGGTCCACTCCGAGGTGGACGAGGCTTTGTTGAACAGTTTTCGAAACTTGCTCGGCGACACTACCCCGGCCACGTTTCCAGTCCAGCCGAGGGATCTTGGAGACGAGCTGCCCCAGGGCGCCCAGTTCTTGAAGGCACCACCCCAGGATTTTCTCGCTTTCTCCGTAAGCCGGTGCGGTGTCGAACGTCGTGATTCCGTTGGCCAGGGCGGTTTTGATGATTATCAGGCTCTCCTCACGTCCGGGCTGACCGTAAACATTGTTGATTCCATAGCGCATGCCCAGCTGCGCTGTGCCCAGACATACCTTTGAGGGCTTCATTCTATCTCCAAATTATATATAGAGCGCAAGCCGAGACACAATTGAAAAGTTTTGATGAATCACGCCCGGTAATTCACATGCGCGAGAGGGATGAATCAGGCGGCGCTACGACGAGCAAGTAAAAAGCCAGGCTTGTGTCTTCTGTTGAGCCTGGTGGAAACAAAAGCCATTGGCCAGCCTGGGCCTTTTTCCCCTGGCGATAAATGATCAGGGGTTTCTCCCGAGGTGGGGCTTCGCGTCTTCCCCGATGACCCGGGCAGCCCAGAGCATGCCCCGCTGGACGATTTGCCGCGCCTCGGGGACATCGAAATCTTTGGCCACATGACCGAGCGAGGTGTAGAAGACGCGGCCCCGACCGTACATCTTTTTCCAGACGACGGGCATGACGACGCCTTTTATCCACGGCGCATACTCTCCAGAAAATGTTGTCGTCGCCAGGACCTCATTGATGGGGTCAACGTGCATATAATACTGTTCAGAGACCATCTTGAAGTCGGATAATCCGGCGGTGATAGGGTCATCATGGTTGATGATATTGACCTCATAAGGGATGATGCCCCCGGGATGGGCGACCCATTGCCCGCCGACCATGAACTGGTACTCGGTGTTGCTGCGGAAGGCGTCGGCCAGCCCGCCATGCCAGCCGGCCAGCCCGACCCCGCTCTTTACCGCCTCGAGCAAACCCTTTTCCTGCGGCGGCGTGATAGTCGACATCGTGTAAATCTGGACAATGAGGTCGAGCGCTTTCATCTTGGCTTCGTCCAGATAAGAATCGAGCGTCGTCGAGATTTCGACCTCGAAACCCTGCTTTTCCAGCCAGGGCGCGAAGATATTGACACACTTCTTTGGCTCGTGGCCTTCCCACCCTCCCCAAACGAAAAGCGCCTTTTTTTTCGGCGTCTGCTCGGACTGGCCCGAACAAACGAGTAAGAGGAAACAAAAGGTTAGGAATATGAGGGTTGCTGTCGCCGAGATTGGGCCCTCTGACCACAGAATGAGCTTTTTTTTCATGGATATCTCCCCTCGGTGGCAGGTTTCCGGCTCCCTGCTCTCATTTTCCCTTGTCTAATGGGTAAATATTTGCCGACAGTTTCTCCCGAGTTATCTCGCTTCTATTCAAGAGGTCGAAGCCAGATGTTACGGAAGCGGACGGGATGGCCATGATCTTGGAGCGATAAGGGGAGCTTATCGGCATGCGCCTTGTAAGGCAAGCGGATCTTGTGGCTTGTCGGCCCCAGGAGCTCGACATGGTCGTGGATGAGAATGCCGTTATGGAAGACCGTCATCCTGGCCGGGGTGAGGACATTCCCTTGGCTGTCGAAGCGGGGACGACGGAAAATGATGTCGTAGCTCTGCCATTCTCCTGGCTTCCGGCAGGCATTGACGAGTGGCGGGTACTGGCCGTAGATTGCTCCGGCCATCCCGTCAGCATATGTTTTGTTCTCATAGGAATCGAGCACCTGAACCTCATAGGTGTTCATCAGGAAAACGCCGCTGTTGCCGCGGTTCTGTCCCTCGCCGCTGACGGCAGTCGGGGTGGCCCATTCGATATGGAGTTGGCAATCGCCGAAGGCCTTCTTTGTCCGGATCGAGCCTGTCTTGGCGACGACCTCCATGTAGCCCGATTCGACCTTCCAGCGAGCCGGCTCCCCCTTGCTATCTTCCCACTCCGAAAGGTCCTTGCCGTTAAAAAGGACGATGGCATCAGAAGGAGCCGCCACTGGCGGACCGGCCGGTCCAGGGTCAACGACCGGAGGGAGCGGTCTGGCGGGGTCATGGATACTCCACTGCTCCGCCGGGATGGTTGGGACCAGGCCTTCCTCCCTATTTCCCTTGCTACCTTTATCCTGGCTGCAAAAAGCGGCCAGCCCGATGACAAAAAGCAGGAACGAAAAAAGCACGCCCATCTTTCTCATCTTCCTCTCTCCTCCGACTCACAAAGACCAGCCAGCCCGGTATTCCTTGTGAATGAACTGGTTGGCCTCGGGGAGGTTGGGGAATTCCATCTTTTCCGGGTCCCATTCGAGGACCGTCTTAGCCGCCTGCATCCGCACGGCAATATTCCCGAGGAGCATGACCTCGGTCAGCTTACCCGAGTACTCGAAATCCGTGGTCGATTTTTTCCCCGCCTTGATGGCCGCTAACCATTCCTCATGAATGCCGGGCGAACGGGGAATGGTCTTTTCTGGCCGCTTGTAGCTCTGCATCAGCTCTTCGGGAAGAAGGCGGGGGTTTTCTCCGTAAGTCCCGCACAGGAGGAGCCCGTTTTTGCCGACGAAGAGGCAGCCACCGTTTTCGTCGCCCATCATCCGACCATCGGGTAACTCCTTTGGCCGTGGCGGCATAAGTCCGCCGTCATACCACGTGAGTTTGACGGGCGGCAGCTTGCCCCGGGCAGGGAAATGGTAGGTAACAACCTCGGCCAGGGGATAGGAATCGGCCGTGAATTTTGTCGAGCTGGCCTGGACGGTCTTGGGATGCCCCAAGTCGAGCGCCCAGAAAGGCTGGTCGAGAAGATGGGCGCCCATGTCGCCCAGCGCCCCGGTGCCAAAATCCCACCAGCCTCGCCAGACAAAAGGATGATAGGCAGGATGGTAGGGACGCCAGGGTGCTGGCCCGAGCCACAGATTCCAGTCCAGCGTGGGCGGGACAGAAGGGATTTCCTTGGGCGCTTCAATGCCCTGCGGCCAGATGGGCCGGTTCGTCCAGACATGGACTTCCTCGACCGGACCGACCGCTCCATCCCAAATCCACTCGCAGACGAGGCGCGCCCCCTCTCCCGCATGTCCCTGATTTCCCATCTGGGTGACCACTTTCGCTTTTTTGGCGGCTTCAGCCAGGAGCCTTGCTTCTTTAACCGTGTGGGTGAGGGGTTTCTGGACAAAGACATGCAAGCCCCTCTTGATAGCCATCATGGCAATGACGGCGTGCGTATGGTCAGGGGTGCTGACAACGACCGCGTCGAGGTTCTTTTCCTTGTCCAGCATTTCGCGGAAATCTTTATATTTGTTGGCTTTTTCATACTTGGCCCGGAGCTCTGGCGTGTGCCTCTCGTACTTCAAGAACCTGGCCATCATCTCATCGTCGGCGTCACAGAGGCCGACGATGTTCTCGGTGCTGACCGAGACGATGTCTGACGCGCCCTTGCCCCAGACGCCGACGCAGCCGATGTTGAGGGTATCGCTGGGCGCCTGGAAGTTGCGGCCGCCAAGGACATGGCGGGGTACAATCATCAGGCTGAGCGCTGTTGCACTCGTCTGACCGATGAATTCCCGCCGCGTTATGGTTTTATGCTTGTCCATCCTTCCTCCCTCCATTAATTGGGGACAGTTTACATATTTACCATATTTTTTTGCCAAATTTCTTGCCTTATTTTTCACCGACAAGATTCCTTTCCTTCGGCAAACATCCTCCCCGGAATAAATTAAATCATGAATTGTTAACCAAGAAACGACCGAAAACAAAAAGTGGTGAGCGGCGGTCTCAATCAGGTCAGAGCGCTGCGGAATCCCGCATTAAGATTTGACGCTTCGGAACGAAGACCTGAACCCGATACTTAATCCCGAGCTTCACCGCTCACCATTGATATATTTACTCGTGTTCACGCCGTTTGTCAACATCCTGGTAGAACCCGGCGCGAGCGAGGCCAAGAGCCGCAGTCGTCAATGGCCTTGATCCAAACGTTGGGCGGCCGGTCACAGATGCTCGATGAGGATCTTGACGCCGACAAAGATAAGGACGAGCGCACCAACAAGCTCTGCCCATTTGCCGACGAAGCGGCCAGACAAAGGGCCGAGCTTCATCCCGATGACGGTCATCGAGAAAGCCACAACGCCGATGACTGCCGCCGGATAGAGGACAGCCACGCGGATCGCGGCCAAGCTCATCCCCACGGCCAGGGCGTCGAGGCTCGTGGCCACGGACAGAACAAATAGCGAAAAACCCTTGGTCGGGTCGGACCTTTTGATGGCTATCCTCTCGCCCGAGCGGAAGCACCCATAAATCATCCTTCCGCCCACGCCGAGTAGAAGCGCAAAAGCAACCCAGTGGTCAAAGCGTTCGATGAGCCTGACAAGGGTCGTCCCTGCTCCCCAGCCGACAACGGGCATGAGAAACTGAAAAGTCCCAAACGACAGGCCCAGTCGTAGCGCCTGCCTAAATGTGGTCCGAGCCAAGCTCACTCCAATAGCAATGGAGACTGCCAGAGCGTCCATGGCCAGAGCAAAGGCCAGACCCAGTACGACCAGGAAATTCACGGCTTCCCACCCCTCAAGAATTCCAGAGCCAGGGAAGCCATGAGCAGGGTCGCCGAAGGGAGCGCTCTCTCGTCGAAGTCAAACGCAGGATGATGGTGGGGAAAGGGGCAGCCGTCACCAGCGCCGAAAAAGAAGAACGCACCGGGAACCTTCTGAAGATAGTAGGCGAAATCCTCGCCGCCCATGACCGGACTGACAGCCCGCAAGCACCCTGGACCGAGAACCTTGCTCGCCACCTGTGTCACGAAATCCACCGCGGCCGCGTCGTTGACCACGGCGGGAAAACCGCGCCGGTAATCGATGTCACAGGAGGCGCCAAAAGCGCGCGCCGTCCCCTTCGCGATTTGCCGCAGTCGCCGCTCCGCCACCGCCTGGACATGGCTGTCAAAGGTCCTTACCGTGCCGATCAGGCTCACTTCGGCGGGAATGATGTTGAAAGCCGTACCGCCGCTCACGGAGCCAAAAGAGACTACACACGGCTTGAGAGGGTCAACATTTCGACTGACGATCGTCTGGACGTTGACGACAATGTGGGAGGCGACGAGGATGGGGTCGATCGTGGTGTGGGGCATGGAGCCATGCCCAGCCTTGCCTTTGATGAGGAGCGAAAACTCATCCGAATTGGCCATCATCGGACCCTTGAGGATGCCGATGGAGCCCGTCGGCAGCGGTTGCCAGAGATGAAGCCCAAAAATGGCGTCCACGCCGTCGAGAGCGCCACCTTCAATCATCCTC
>CAYUKK010000076.1:0-10469 GCA_964445305.1 uncultured Eubacteriales bacterium | reverse complement strand
CATCAAGTCGGTCAAGCCGGAATGGGTCTTTCACCTGGCCGGGATTTCCAACGTCAAGCATTCGTGGGAGAGAAAAAGGGAGGCGATGGAGACAAACCTCCTCGGCACTTTCCATCTCCTCGAAGCGACCAAGAAGTTTGTCCCCGAGGCCCGCACTCTTTACGTGAGCTCGTCGGACGTCTATGGGGTGGGGTCAGGGCTCGGCCAAGGGGAAACAGAAGGGACAGTGGGGAAAACTTTCCGGGAAGAGGACGCCTTCCACATCCTAAGCCCCTATGCCCTCTCCAAAGCGAGCTCAGAACTCATGTGCAAGTTCTATGCTGAGGTTGAAAATCTTGATATCGTCATCGCCCGTCCCTTTCCGCACACGGGGCCGGGGCAGAGCCCGGATTTCGTTTGTTCCGATTGGGCCCGACAAGTTGTCCAGATTGAGCGAGGGCTTGTCGAGCCCGTGATTCGAGTAGGTAACCTCGATATCGAGAGAGATTTTACCGATGTTCGGGATACAGTGCGGGCTTATGTCCTGCTGATGAAAAAAGGGAGGCGAGGCGAAGTTTATAACGTCTGCCGGGGAGAGGGAATTGCCCTCCGCCGAATTCTTGAGGTTTTCTTGTCGTCCACCTTGAAGGAAGTGAGGGTCGAGCAAGACCCGGCCAGGTTGAGGAAGGCGGATATACCGGTGCTTGTCGGCGATAACCGAAAGCTCAAGGCCGAAACCGGCTGGGAGCCCCGAATCCCCCTCGACCACACCCTCCTCGAACTCCTCGACTACTGGCGTACCCGTGGCCTCGGCCTATATTAACTGGTTTAATTATGGGGTCGATCTAATTATGTCGGTCTAATTATGGGGTCGATCTAATTATGGGGTCGGATTATTATTCTAATTATGGGGTCGGACCACGATAATTAATTGATTATAAATAAGTTGCCTAAAAAACAGAGCCAATTTTCGGGCCTAATCCAACATTTTTTGGCCAAAAAATAGCCTTTTTGCGAACCGGCCGGCCTTGATGCTCTTGGAATGAGAGGGTAAGAAAAAGACACGCCAGGCCAGAAAAACAAACAAGCGTAGGGAAAGAAAAAGGGAAAATTATATTTTTGGTCCTAAAAATGCCTAATTAAGCCCCAAAAAGCCCCCTAAATTTCATTTAACTTATTGAATAATCAATAGTTAGCATGGTCCGACCCCAGGCTTATATGTTCAATTCGAGCTGGGCGTCGTGGGCCGTCTTTCTTTCGGCCTCGATTTCTTTGAGCATCTCCGCCGTGACGTCGCCAGTTGGGTAGACGCCGTCAAAACAGGCGGCACAGAAATGGCTGATTTTGGGGTTTCCGGACCGGACCGCTTTCTTCAAGTTTTCGAGCGTCTGATAAATGACCTTGTCCGCGCCGATTTTCCGGGCCACCTGGTCGGGCGTAGCGTTTCGAGCGACGAATTCCGTCCGGGTCTGCATGTCGATTCCGTAGACGCACGGGAAGCGGAGGGGCGGGGAATAGGAGGCGAAATAAACCTTTTCTGCCCCGCATTCTCTGACGAGCTCGACGATCGCCCGCGAGGTGTTGCCGCGGACGATGCTGTCATCGACGAGAAGGACTTTCTTTCCCTTGAACTCGGAGGTGATGGGGTTGAGTTTCTGGCGGACCGAGCTTTTCCGCTTGTCCTCAGCCGGCATGATGAAGGTCCGGCCGATGTAGCGGTTCTTGACGAGCGCTTCCCGATAGGGAAGGTTGAGAGCCCTGGCTATTTCGATCGCCGCATCGCGCGCTGAGTCTGGGACGGGAACGACCACATCGATCTTGAGATTTTCTTTCCTGATTTCCTCGGCCAGCAATCGGCCGAGCTCGAGCCGGCAAAGATAGACGTTAACATTATCGATGAAAGAATCCGGCCTGGCAAAATAGACCCACTCAAAAAGGCAAGGCGAATGGGGACAATCTGCCACTTTCTTGCGGTGGAGAGTGCGGCTACGGTCAAGGAAGACGACCTCTCCTGCTGCCACATTTTCGATCTGGGAGAAGCCCATGATGTTGAGGGCAACGCTCTCCGAAGCGAAAGCGTAGGAAGGCTGAAGGCCATCGGCCCGGATGCCGAAAACGAGGGGCTTGATGCCGTAGGGGTCGCGGAAAGCGAGCATACCCTGCTCGGCGATGTAAGCGACGACGGAGTAGCTTCCCTTGACCTTCCGATAGACGCCGTCGACAGCCTTGAAGACATGGCGGGGCTCAAGGTCTCTCGCCCGCTCCGAGGCCAGTTCGACGGCGAAGACGTTGAGGATGACCTCGACGTCGTTATCGGAATCGAGAAGGCGGTGGTGTTTCTCGAAAAGCTCCTTCTTGAGCTCCTTGTAATTGATGACGTTTCCGTTGTGGGCCATGATGATACCGAAGGGCGAGTTGACCTGGAAGGGTTGGGCGTCCTCGCCCCGGCCGCCGCCAATGGTCGGGTAGCGCGTATGGCCGATGCCGACTCGGCCGCGCAGCCGCCCGGCGCTCTCCGGAGTAAAAATGTCGCGGACCAGCCCATTCCCCTTCTTCGTGTGGAAGCGGCCATCGTAGGTGATGATCCCGGCCGAGTCCTGGCCGCGGTGCTGGATAGAAAGGAGCCCCTGGTAGAGGTCCTTGAAGACATCACTGTTGCCGAGAATACCGATAACGCCGCACATTTCCTATTATCATTATAGTTTAAGTCGGGACGCTCCTCAAGCTGGGTGTATGGGGTCAATACATCAGTGACACTTTTATCTTGGATTATTTGGCGGTCAACGGCTCGTTTCGCTGATGCCTGTGGCCCAGTGGATAGATTGTCCATTGAGAGAAAAATTAAAATTCTCTTAGGGAAAAGAGATTAATGTTCACCCCAACTGAAAGAATTCTAATATGTCACTAATGTATCAGACCCAGCACAGTGGGATGCTTTACCGGGATGGCCATCAGAAATACCCGGCAGGTCCAGTGGCAGTTTACCCCTGTCCTTTGCTTCCGCAAGCCAAAAAACCTGCCTCGCTCGAGAAACCATGCCCCCGATCCCCTATTATGCCAATTTCTGGGAATCTGGGAATCTGGGAATGGCAATTACTCTTATCTAACAGGCAGTTTATGATGGAAGTCTTGGGTTATTAACGGAGAAATATTATCCGGATATTATCCGGGAGCCGGGAGGACTGTCGACATCAGAACAGGGATAAGAGTTCGGCGGGCGTGACCGTGGCCGTGCCGATTTTGCCGACGACGATCCCCGCGGCTGCGTTGGCGATGGCTGCGGCCTCCCGAATGTCAGCGCCCGCCAGCAGCGCCAACGATGCGGCGGCGATGACGGTGTCGCCAGCGCCGGTGACGTCGAAGACCTCTCTGGCCACGGTCGGGATGTGGACGGCGGGCTTCCCTTTTTCGAAGACGGTCATGCCCTGCTCGCCGCGCTTGATGATGAGATAGAGGCTCGAAATGATGGACAGGATTTTCTCACCGGCACGCTCGACTTCGGCATTCGTGCGGCAGGGATGGAGGACAATTTTCTCGGCCTCATGGTGGTTGGGTGTGACGAGGGTAACGGGCGAGAAAAGGTGGAAGTGCTCAATCTTCGGGTCGACGAACACTGGAATTCCGTTTTCCTTAGCATAAGGAAGAAGCTTGGCCAGGAAGGAAGCGTTGATCATCCCCTTGCTGTAGTCGGAAATAAGGATTCCATCGAAGGACTGGCTCTGGATGAAACGGAGGATTTTCGCTTCCTGCTCGGCCGAGACGGCGCTCTTTTTTTCCCAGTCGACCCGAACGACCTGCTGATGGTGGGCGATGATCCTGGTCTTGACGGTCGTCGGCCTCGTCCTGTCGACGAGAATCCCTCGATTGTCCCGGACATGACGCCGAATCCAGCGGCCTTCGGCATCGTCGCCGACAATCCCCACGAGCAGAGGGATGGCCCCTAAGCTGAGGAGGTTCTGGGCGACGTTTCCCGCGCCGCCGAGGCAGGAAGAATCCCGGTGGACCTCGACAACCGGCACGGGCGCCTCGGGAGAGATGCGTGAGACATTTCCCCAGATGTACTTATCGAGCATGAGGTCGCCGACGACGAGCACCCTTTTCTGCTTGAATTTCTGAATGATGCGGTGGAATCTTTTTGGCTGGGCTGTGAATTTTTTCATTTTGGTTCCTTTCCGATGAAGATGGGGTTGGAGACGATCCAGGGGACATCAGGGGCAAGGGGAGATTGTTTCCTGAGAAGATAGACTTCGACGCGGTAAGTCCCTGGCTCGTCAACGGCGAAGGAGAGGCCGGGGCCCGTCGAGCGCCGCCGTATTCTGCCGTCGTGGATGAGGTGGGTTTCTGTGACCCGGGTAAAAGGAAGATGGGTCAGGATTCTGAGCCCCGGGATGGTGGAGGCCGGGATGAACGAGCCCATAGGCCAACGGCTTTGCTCAGCTTCGGCCCAGAATCGGAACCCCCTTGCCTCCCCGGCGGCGTTGAGAGCGCTATAAAACCTTCCCTGGCGGAGCGCTCCAAAGACCTGCGCCCGAGCTTCGGCGAAGTCCTGAGCGAGCGGGGAGTCGAGAAGGATGTGGAGGTGAAAGCCGGCCAGAAGGACGCTGTAGAGAAGGTGGGCGTCCGCGCTAAAATAGCCGAAAAGGGCATGGCTATGGTTGAGTTCATCCCATTTCCGAAGACTTTGAGCAGGCCTCTCGAGTGTCTTAAGGAGGTAGAAGCGCGGTCGCAGGAGCAGGGCAGGAAGGTAGGGCAGGGCCGGCAAAAAATTCTTCTTAAACATCGTGTCCATGTCGATGATTTCGAGCCCGGCGTATTCGACAGCGTCACCCCATGACCATCGAACTTTGGAGAACGGGTGGGCGATGATGGAAAAACCGCCGTTGGCCCGGATTTCCCGGGCTGCCTGTTCAGCGTTCTGGGAGAACGGGCGCCGGGGAGCGGTGATGTCGAGGGCGACGAGATGGCCACGGCTGACGGAGAGCTCGCTTCCGGCCAGGACGAGAACACCCTCTCGCCAGCCCTGGCTTTCGAGGCAGCGGAGGTTCGGGTGGCCGTGGTCAGTGAGGATGAGGAAATCGAGTCCCTGCCGCCGAGCTACCCTGGCGATTTTAGCGACGGAGGAGCGTCCATCAGAATATCGGGAGTGGATGTGGTAGACGCCGCGGATTTCGTAGGGTGGAACTGAAGCGAGGCCAGGAGTCTCGCTCTCTGGAGGGAGCTGGTGGGGTCTGAACCGGACAAGCTGATAGCCGAGCCAGAGGCCGTAGAGAGTGATGAGAATGATAAGAATAAGAAGAAGCCAGAGTATCGGACGAGATCGGGCCGAGCGGCGCCCCGGACGATTTAGTGAAGGTTGAGCCTCTTTCTCTTTCTTTTCTCCGACTTTTGTCCCTGGCAACATACTCATTCTTCAGACTTTCTCGGGGCAGCGAAAGGTACGGTGAGGAGGTAGAGAAAAAGGACGGCGATTTCGGAGTCGGCAAAGTTGTATTCGAAGAGGCCAGCCGTGAAGAGGGCAAGGATGGCCGCGGCCGCCGCGGCAGCGTGGGGGAAGGCGGGTGAGAGGCGGTCTTTGAGGAGCTTGCCCACGGAAAAAAAGCTCCAGATGAAGAACGTCACCCAGGCGGCAAGGGTAAGGATTCCTCGCTCGGCGGCAATCTGGATGATGTTGTTGTGGAGGTGGACATTCCGCCGCGCTTCGATCGAGAGGCCGTAAGAGGGGTCCTGGAATACCATGTCCACCGTATCCGGGCCCGTGCCAAAAAGCGGACGCTCTTGAATGACCCGGAGCCCTGCTCTAATGTACTGGAGTCGCTGCTGGTTAGACAAACTCTGCAGGCTGAAGATGCTCAGGCCGCGCTGGCGGATGGGCCGCGGGCTGATGAAGAAGATGAGGACGAAAACGACGGGCAGGAGGATGAGGGCCTTTGGCCTCCAGAGGAGGACGAGAAACGAGGCGGCGACGGCAAAGCCGACCCAGGCGCTCCGGGTGAGGGTGAGGGCGAGGCCAACTCCGGCCAGGGGAATGGCGGCCGCCCAGAGCCACCGCTGCCAAACGGGGATGGTTCTAACGGGGATGGTTCTCCGGAGGGATGGTCCTCCAGAAGAGCCGTTCCCAAAAGCGGAAAAACTCATGGCGGCGCAAAGGAAAAGGAGGAGAAGTCCGGCCTGGGTCATGTAATGCCCCATAAAACCCTGGATGCGCTCCCCGGGCTGGGCTTTGAGGGCGAAATAACCGAGCGAATAGAGCAGGCTAAGGTAGCCTGAGGCAAGGAGGGCCGTGGTTGTCCGCAGCCGACCGCCGGGTGTCGCCGCTACACTCATGGTCAGGGGGACGACGAGGTAGAGAAGGAGCTCGCGTGCATCCTTGAAACTCACCTCTGGATTGACGGAGAAGAAACAGGCGATAAGGGAGAGGCCGGCGTAAGCGAGAAGAGGCCAGAAGAAGCTGGGCAGACGGAGTTTTTCTCTCTTCTGGAGAAGAGCGATAACCCAAAGGACGAAGGCAAGGGCGAGGAAGCTCTCCATCGCCGTGATGGAGACGAGCGAAAAGAGCAGGCTCGCAGCCAGGGCAAAAGAGAGGATGGTCATCCGGATTCAGGCTAATTTCAGGCTAATAAGCTTATCCCAAAGCAGATAGCCATTTCAAGCTCATAAACATTTTACAGGACTTACCCCAAAAATTGGCCCTAATTTAGGCTAACTTATTTTCTTTCTATTAGATACACAGAAAACCATCTGGTTGGGTTAATTTTGGGGTAACTTTTTGGATACAATGGGGTCTCCAATGCTATATTAACGGAAACTCTGACTCAGAGAGTTTCCAGAGGAGACCCCACATGGATTGTGCCAGAATCGCTTCCAAATTGCGAGAGCAGATCGTGGAATTTTCGGGGGAACTTTCCGCCGGTTTGCCGAAGGTCCTGCGGCGATTTACGGCGGAGATGGTCTATGGGATCCAGGCGCGGCAATCGCTGCGGTTGACGGAGATCTCCCGGGCCTTAGGGGAGAAGGTGTCGGTGAAGAAGAATGTGGAACGGTTATCGCGGCAGTTGGGACGGGAGGGGCTGTGGAGATTTGTCACGTTGAGGCTATTGAAGATGGCGTCGCGGCGGATCGGGGAGGCGACGCTTTTAATCCTGGACATTTCGGACTTGAGCAAGAAGTACGCCCGGCGGATGGAGTATATGGCGAAGGTGAGGGATGGCAGTGAGAAGGAGGAAGGACGGGGATACTGGACATTGAATGTCATCGGGACGGAGGTAGGCAGTGCCCGGGTGGTGCCGCTTTATGGACGACTTTATTCTCCGCTGGCTCCGGATTGGGGGAGCGAGAATGCTGAGATTCAGAGGGCCATCGCCGAGGTATCCGAAGCTACGGAGGGCCGGGGGGTCTGGGTTCTGGACCGGGGTGGGGATCGGGGGAAACTGTTTGATTATCTGTTAGATAGGGGACATCACTTCATTATTCGTCTGCGCGGAGATCGCTTTCTGGAGGGTGGATCTCTCGGGTCGGCTCTGAGCTTTGCTCAGGACTGTCCTACGCTTTTTGTAGAATACGTGGCCAAGGAGGAGTCGGATCAAGAAAGACCCTTGCGGTTGGAGGTGGGATACCGAAAAGTACGGCTTCCTGGCCGGCTGGAACTGCTCACTCTGGTGGTGGTGAGAGGCTTTGGCGCAGAGCCCCTGATGCTGTTGACGGACCTCCCGATTAAGCGCAGCCGGAAGTCGCTCTGGCATGTGGTGGCCGCCTACATGAGCCGCTGGAGAGTGGAGGAGACGATCCGGTTTTTAAAGCAGAGCTACCAGCTCGAAGACATCCGGCTTCTGACCTATGTGAGGCTGCAGAATATGATGGCCATCCTGATGGCCGTGGCCTACTTCACCTCGATCTATCTTGGGCTCAGACTGAAGTTGCGCATTCTCATGAGACACGTGTTGAGGGCGGCGCGGCGGGTGTTTGGCGTGCCGGATTTTCGGCTCTATGCCCTGGCTGATGGGATTAAGCACTTTCTCTTCAGTCAATCCAAGGGACTCAAATTAGCTCACCCACCCCCAAAACATCAGTTCGTTCAGCGATTCCTCTTTGATGTCTAAAATTTTTGGGGTAAGTCCTGTCAGCGGCTCCGCTTGACATCCCTTTCTATTCCTGGCTAAAATGAAATTTGTTAGGATCCCAGATAACGGAAGGGGGCGATTTCGATGGTCACGGAAATTATCGGAAAGAGCGAGACTGCTAACCAGATTCGCACTTTTATCCTTAAGGCGGCTGCGCTCGATTATCCCGTCCTTCTCTGCGGGGAGACGGGGGTGGGAAAAGAGATTGTCGCTCAAAATATCCATGCGCTGAGCCGAAGAAAGAACAGGCCATTCGTTCCCGTCAATTGCGCTGGCATCCCCCCATATTTGGCTGAATCTGAGCTGTTTGGCCACCGCCGAGGCTCCTTCACCGATGCCAAGGAAGAGAAGGTCGGGTTAATCGAAGTAGCTCAGGGGGGCACCCTTCTTTTGGATGAAATAGCCGAATCGACCCTCGGCCTCCAAGCAAAGCTTCTTAGAGTGATAGAGCACAAAGAAATGAGGAGGGTAGGCGATACCCAGCTGAGAAAAGTAGACGTCCGCTTTATCCTTGCCACAAATCGAGAGCTTGATAAGGAAATAAAAAGGGGGAAATTCAGGCGAGATTTTTTCTTCCGGGTAAATGTATTAAAACTTGAGATACCTCCTCTACGGGAAAGGAAAGAAGACATTCCCCTCTTTGTCGAGAGCTTTATCGAGAAAATCGGCAGAGATTTGGGCAAGACAAAGGAAGTAAGTTCTGCGGCCATAGAGAAACTCAAAGAATATTCATTCCCGGCAATATACGGGAGCTCGAGAACATCCTGACAAGGGCGTTTGTCTTTAATGAAACAGGACAAATCAAGCCTGAAGATATTATCTATGCGGGCAAAGAAGAAGAAGAAGAAGAAGAAGAAGAAGCGAGAATTTACAAGGAGATGGTCTACGAAGGGAATAGCTTCTGGGAAGTCGTCCACGAACCATTTCTTCGAAGAGACCTCAACAGGCAACAAGTCAAGGCAGTTTTAGGCCGTGGATTAAGAGAAACAAACGGCTGCTATAAGAAGCTTCTTTCCCTCTTCCACATTGGCGAAACGGAGAAAGATTACAAGAAATTTATGAGGATTCTCGACCTCCACCGGCTCCGCTAAAGATTGGGGCGCTTTTCAAGAATGCCTGATAGTCGCTGAGCCGCCGGCTGATAATCTTTCGTGATTTGCCCCCCTCCCCAAAGGAGAGCGGTGTCTATTCTTCGCGGCTCGTCGGCGGGTTTCCGGCCCTCTTCCACTGGCTGCAACTTGATTTATCATCCAAGCCGGCGCGAGGGAGCAAAATCCATGCCTTTAGCCCTCAAGGACTATTTTTCTTTTCTTCTCCTTTCTTCGTTTCTCTCCTTTTTAGGTCTTGTGGACCATCCTCCTATCTGTGCCCTTAGCCCGAAGGCTACGTCCGCACACATGCTAAAATCAGGTCTCGGCCTCTTAACCTATACAACAATGTGACCTTCTCAGGACCATTAAAGAATTTCCCAAGGCGGCTGATTTGTGTCATTTCCATGTTCTTTTATTTTGTCTCGTCGATCCACTCCTCGATATGACGATCCCTCTTTGGAAGTACGCCCAGAAGCTTGGCCTCTCTCTCTGGCAAGACGAGCCCCCTGAGGACCTTCATCCCCTTGTCGGTGAAAAGATTCTCCTTCCGCTCCACCTCTTGCCGTATCTCTTCCCCCTGCTGGGCAATAACGCCCGCAGCCGATTCTTCACCGATGTCTGCTTGCCTCCGTAAAAAGCTCGTTGACGCACCACCCGCCTTTTCCATTAAGCCAGGTGATGGGCGAATATTGCCTGTGATGGTCACTACCCATATAATTCATTCGTGCACCTCCTTAAAAGAGATTTTCCACCGGGAAGCCTACCAGACTCCCGGAGGAGGTGCCTCACGTCATCATTTTATCTTATATGGATCATCTCCCGATTAATTGAAGGCAATGTGTATATTTATCATATCTATGGCTAGCGAGCCAGGGAAATCCACACTTAAAAGAGAGGGAAGGTCCTCGACCTGGATTTCGGGCCAGCCCGGCTCTGGATCCGCTCCCTGTACAGAAAAATCATCTGTCCCCATTACCAGAAGACTCCTATCGAAGAGTTGGAGCTTTTCGACCCCTACCTGCGGGTGACCAAGAGGCTGGCTCGCTATGTGTTCGAGCTCTTGAGGGTCATGACTGTCCAGGAAGTCTCCCGGCATCTGGGGCTGGACTGGAAAACCGTCAAAGCTATCGACAAGAAGTTGCTGGAAGAAAAGTTCGGGCCAACCGACTATCGAGGCCTTCGTATCCTGGCCATCGACGAGGTCTCGATCCGCAAAGGCCACCGCTATCTCACCGTAGTTCTGGACTACGAGACCGGCCGGGTGGTTTGGGTCGGCGAAGGC
>CAYUKK010000075.1:0-3276 GCA_964445305.1 uncultured Eubacteriales bacterium | reverse complement strand
TGGCCTTGATGATCTCGCGAGGCTTCATCCTCCTTCTCCCTCCTTTTTATTCTTTCCTGGCCGGAAAAAAGACCATTCGCTTCCCGGCCCTCTTCAGCTCCACTCGGCCCGCTTCTTTCTTTCCCTCGGGCGAGCTTTCTTCTGGTCGAAACGCGGGCTCATTTCTCATGAACAAAACTGACCTCCCGCCATTGGCCTGACCGCTCGAGGCGGATTGTCTTGAGCTCAAAAGGCTGGAAGGTAAGAGGAATTTCTTTCGCCGGATGACGAAGCCTGAAGCGAGCGATGGTTTTTTCGCCGGTCGTTTCATGGAAACGGAGAACGAGAGCCCTTCGATCCATGGACAACTTGGCCGCCGTCAAACGGATGCTCTTCGGCTCAAGGGAAAAGAGCTCGACCTTATCCTGACCCCGGGCTCGAGCAAAGGGAAGATGGGCGAGGGCAAAAGGCGGGGCATTCAACCAATCAGCCAGAGAAGCCAGAGAGTGCAAGACCGGTTGAACCTCACCGGCTGTGACGAGCAAACGGAACTCGTGAATTCCCAGGTCCATGTACTTTCGGGCCGGCGAGCTCGAGAGAGGAAAACCGCGTTCATGGCAGTAAGCGACGCTGCGAAGCAACGAAACCCGGAGCTCCCCTCGTGAAAAGTCGAGGCCATGCTGGCCGCTGCCGATAACAGCCAGGGCCATTTCCCGACCACCCATTTGGCCACGAACCATAGCCCAGCGGCCAAAAACATGCTCCTCGCCGTCAGCGGGCCGGGCCATGGCACCGCCGGGAACTTCGACGAGAAGAGAAGGGGAAACAAGAGCTGTCGGCACAGCCAGCTTGAGCATCCGGCGCTCCTCGTTCCAGTGAATGCGGAGCCTGAACTCAAGGACAGGCCAATCGGGGTAGAAGATGGTGTGGAAGATGATTTTGCTTCGGCCGTTACTGAGGACAGACTCGATAATCGTCCGGATGGGACCATGAGCGATGGTGCGGAGACTCTGAGCGACCAGCCTGAAACGGCTTTCAACATCCCGGTATCTCCAGCAGCCTGTTCCCCACGAGTCGCCGGTATCTTTGACGGCGAGCGGCTCGAAAAGGAGGCCGCGGAGAAGAGACTGGCCAGCGCCAGCATCAAGCCAGTCGATAAGCCCACTATTCCTATCGAATCTATATTTTAAGTAAAATTTAGCTTCCTCTGGCGCCGAGCTCCCCTTTCCTTCTGCTCTTTCTCTTTCGTCTTCTCTTTTCCCTTCCTTCCTTTCTTCTTTGGCTCCTTCTTCGTCTTCCTCTTTCATCTTGGGCTCCGCTACCGCCACAAAAAAAGATGCGCCCACGCCAGGAAGCTCGGCGCGGAAACAAAGTTTTCGCCGCCAATCATTGAAAGGAAGTATCGCTTCGGGCTGCTCTTCCTGAGAACAGACTTCTTTTCCCTCAAGGTCATAGAGACGAAGCCGCCACTTCCCTCCGGGAAGCGGACGATAATCGGCCATGCTCTCAACCTCTATCGGCACACAGGTCAAAGAAGGGTTGGCGTTGAGGACAACGATGGGCCAAGCTCGCCCCAGGCAAAAAGTCGTCTTCTCGGATCTTCCGGCCATGGCCGCCGCGGCCCCGAGTCGCAGCTTCCTCGTCGTCGCCTCGACGGCACCGTAGAAATCGAGGGCATCTTTTTCGGCTGGCTCAATGCATGTCCCGGTCAAAATATCATGAAAATCGTTGACGAGGTGAAGCCGCCATGCTTCCTCCAGCTCTTCGGCCGGATATGCCTGTCCGCCGAGCCACCACGAGGCCGCCCGTAGAGTTTCTGCCTGAACGAGACCACCGAGGCTCTCTTCGGCTCGACGCTTAACCCGGGCCAAAGAGCTATAGCAGCCGGTAAAAACCCGTTGCAAATCGCCGCGGAAAACAGGCGCTCGCTGGCCTTCCTCGCGCAGCGCCTCGTAGAGCTTATCGGGCGTGCTATAGACGAGGTCGACGCGTTTCTCCTCCTTTTCGAAGGCCTCGATTCTTTCGATATCCTCGCGGGTGGCGCCGCCGCCGTGGTCTCCCAAGCCCCAGAATACTGGCACATCCCGGTTGAGCTTCAAAGCCAAGTCTCGGGCTTCTTTCAGCCGCTCATGGATGTTATCCCTTTCGGTATGATAGAGACCCACGCTGATGCGCAAGGCAAGAACCTCAGAGCCATCAACTCCCTGCCAGCGATAAAGGTCGGCCGGCAGGCTGAGCTCCTCGGGCTGCGGTCGCATGTGGATGTACATCCTGTAGCCCGCCAGCTGGAGAAGCTGGGGCAAGCCGCCGCTATGCCCGAAAGAATCAAAGTTATAGGCCACCTTCGGCCGGGCGCGGAATTTCTCCCAAAAATAGCGTCGCCCGACGAGGATGTGGCGGACGAGGGACTCGAGCCCTGGCAAGTTAACGTCAGGCTGAAGATACCAGCCCCCGCTGACCGCCCAGCGGCCTTCCCTCACCAGCCGCTGGATCTCCCTGAAAAGCGCCGGCTCGTACAACTCCACCCACTGGTAGAGGAGGGCCTCGTTATGGTTGAAGATGACCCGGGGGTGCTCCCTCAGAATGGCCACGGCCTGGCCGAAAGTGGCCACGGCCTCAGCCGCGCCCTCCTCCCAGCGCCATTGCCAGACAGGGTCGAGATGAGCGTTCAAGATGAGGTGGAGCCGCGGCTTCTTTCTTCTCACAGCTTAGACTTCCTCCTTCGAGGGAAGATTCTTGTACCAGGTGAAATAGAGAACGAGAGAGAGTGCTAAGGCAACACCCAGCCAGATGGAAAAAGCTCGCCATCGCCGGAGAAACATATAAAAAGGAACGAGAGCCAGCGAAAACTGGAAGACAGCGGTTAAAAGGCCATTGCCGGCGTCGATAGCCGGTATCAGGTCTCTTGGCGGGACTAAGCCGCGCCTGGCCGCCTCCCTTCGAACGGGGCCCCAGAATCCGAACGGCCGCACTCGAGCATAGAAATGGACGAGAACATCCATCTCGGTCGGCCGACTCAGGAAGGCGATGACGAGCGTTGTGGCCAGACATAATCCTGTATCCACAGCCAGGGAAGACGCTGCCGCCAAACCACTGAATAACAACTTCCGGGCCACCACAAACGCGGCGGAAAGGCCCATGCTCCAGACGAAGGCACGGGCGCTGAAGCGCCACCAGTGCCAGCGGAGCGTCGCCGGGACAAGGATTACCGTCACCCAGATGAAGATCATCGTCTCCCAGGCCGTCACGATGTGGGAAAAAGAAAGGCTAAAAACAAACCCCAGTCCAAGCGCGGCG
>CAYUKK010000074.1:0-3399 GCA_964445305.1 uncultured Eubacteriales bacterium | reverse complement strand
TCTTGACGGACGAGAAGACGAAAAGAAAAAAATCACCGACAATTCTCCTGACTTAGTCAATCCTCGGACGCTGATGAAGAAGCTTCAGGAGGGCATTTTGATTCGCGCCAGGAGCTCCTCGGCTTTCTGGGTAAAAGCGGGGTGCTCGGAGGCTCGCCTGGCCAGTTCATAAGCCTTCTTTTTTTCGCCCGCGTTAAAATAGCCGGCGGCGGCATTATAGAAGGCCGTGGCTTTAGAGATCGAGACTCTTTCCAGCTGGAGCTTCTTCCGGCGAAGAAATTTCTCCTTCCTCTCGGCTGAAAGGGAAGACGTCTCTGCTTGAACGATTCTTTCCCGGAGGACTTGTTCTTCGGCCTCAAAAGCCCAGCCGGCTTTTTCGAAATAGAGACCTGAATTCGTCCACTCCTCGCGGCGGGCGTAAAGACTACCCAGGCTGAAGAGGGATTCCGAGTTCCCCGGCCCATACTGGAGAGCCTCCTTCAAGTCCCTCTCTGCCTTGGCCAGCTCGCCCTCCTCAAGAGCGATAACACCCGATAGAGTAAAGACTTCCGTCGATGTGGGCAAGCGGCCTTTGGCCTCCTCAATACTCGCCGCCGCCGTCTGGTTGTTCTTCAGCTCATGATGATTCCAGGCCAGCCAGTAATAGCTTTCGCCGATGAGCCAGTGGCCTAATTCAATAATTTTCCCCAAGACAGGAATAGCCTCGCTATGCCTTCCCAGGTGGCTAAGACAGACGGCTTTGCCGAGGAGGGCATCGCGGTATTCGGGAGCAATGGCCAGCGTTTTCTCGTAAAACTCAAGACCTCTTTCCAATTCCTCCAGAGCCAGGTAGATGCTGCCCAGGAGAATGGTGACCTGGGAAGACTGGGGAATCCCGGAGTGAGCTTGGAGAAGATAGTTCTCAGCTTCAAGCAAGTTTCTCCGGGCCAAGGAAAGATTTCCCAGGTTATAAGCGGCCTCGTAGAATTCCGGCTCTACGGCCAGGAGTTCCTTGAGAGCTTCTTCGTCCTCTGGCGGGGAGATCGCCGTTTTGTATTTAAGAAGGAGCGAACCGGGAAAAGCCCCTTTCACCCAGTGGAGAACCTCCTTTTCCTCTGACGGTGAAGAAAAAGCGGATTTATAGACCGTATAAATATAAGCAAAAAATTCATCCGTCGAGGCCTTAGCCCTGAGGTCGGGCTCCATTTTTTCGAGCTTCGCTCGGGTTTCCAGCCACGGGAATCTCTCTTCGATATCCCGCATGACCCCTTTCCCCTGAACCCAGTAGAGGCCGGCAATCTCGGCCCAGGGGGTAAGAGTGGAGAGGGATGGATTCTCCTTGATGACTTCAAGGGCCGCATCCATGTAGCTCCTGTTGGCGATGCCGAGTTCTTTTTCCCGGACAGCGATGAGAAGCGAAGTCCGGGCCAATTTTTCGGCCACCCTGGCTTTCGAGCCGGGATGGCGGTAGAGTTCCTCGTAAAGCTCGTGCGCCCGCTTAAGAAGGACCAAACACCCCCTTCCATAAAAGAGGTCAGCGGCCGCGATTTTCTCCTCGACTTCAGGCGAGAGGGGGGCAATGCCTACGGTTTTTTTCGGGACGCAGGAGCAAAAGAGGACAAGGACAAGGCCAGTAAGGAAGAGTTGGCTACGCATTTTGCCGCAAAATCATGGATAAGAGCATGGATAGAAAATGAAGATTGACACCATCGGCCCTCTGAGTTTAATACGGCCCGAGCCGACCGAACGTTTAGAGCAATTTTATCTCAGAAGGAATACTTTTTAAATGGAGCTGGCTGGTGAGGCGCCAAGGTTTGAAAAAGGAAAAGGAAGCGGGGCTAAGGAGGATCCCTCTCCAGCCAGCATGTTATCTTCATTATAAAAAAAAATATTCGTCAATGTCAAAGAAAATATTAAAATAGAAAGGGCGAAGCAAATGGTCAGCTGTTCTCTGTGCGAGAAAAAACTGTCGGCTCAGGTCATCGGCGTATGTCCTGATTGCCTCCGTTCTTTGCCCGAGGCGAGGGTTCCCCTCCACGGCCATGAAGTTTTCAGAAAAAAGCTTCGCCTTCCGGAAAGACCACCCCGCCACCCGGAGGCTCCGACCTGCCGTCTTTGCGCCAACGAATGCCGACCCGCTCCGGGCAAGAGGGGGTATTGCGGTTTGAGAGAAAACGTCGCCGGGAAAATCCAGGCGATTGCCAGGACCGGCACGGCTCTCGTCCATATTTATCTGGATGCTCTGCCCACCAATTGCTGTGCCGCCTGGTTCTGCCAGGGCTCGAGAGAAAAAGGATACAACCTGGCTGTCTTCTTCTATGGCTGTAGCTTCGATTGTCTTTTCTGTCAGAACTATTCCCATAAGAGGCTGAGTGAAGCGGCGCTGCTCGCGGAAGAAAAAATCGTCGCGGCGGCGCTCGACCCGGCTGTCCGGTGTGTGTGTTTTTTCGGCGGCTCCCCCGAGCCACAACTTCCCTTCGCTCTTAGAGTCAGCCGGAACATTCTTGAGAAAAGCGGCGGCAAGAAACACATCTGCTGGGAATGGAACGGAAGCGGGCATCCGGCACTGGTAAAGAAAGCAGCTGAGCTTTCGGCGTTGAGCGGCGGCACGGTGAAGTTCGACCTCAAGGCCTTCCATCCCAATATCGCCCTCGCCCTCTGTGGAGTCGGAAACCGTCGCCCGCTGGAGAATTTTTCGCTCCTCGCCAAGCTCTATCCAGATAAGGACATTCTCATGGCGACAACGCTTCTTGTCCCAGGCTATGTGGACGGAGAAGAAGTCGGAGCAATAGCCCGGTTCATCGCCCAGCTGGACTGCCGTATCCCCTACTCCCTTCTCGTCTTCCATCCGGATTACCTTCTGACCGACCTCCCCGTAACGCCTCGAAAACAGGTGGACGAATGCCTGGCTGAGGCATCGCGGCACCTCTCGAGGGTAAACGTGGGCAATGTCCACCTCCTATGAAAAAGAAAAAATTCTGGGCCTGGTTCTGGGTTGCCCTGTGCACCCTGGCCATCTTTCTCGTCGTGCCTCTGGCCCGAACGATCCAGAGGTTCGTCTCGGCTCATTGGGGTCGCTCGCTCTTCGGTTACATAGTTCTCGTCGCCATCGGAATCGCTTTCATCGCCGTCATTTATATCATCTATTTTTGGATGAAGGTCAAGTCTCCATCGAGACTCCTGTGTCTCTCCGGCGTGGCCGGACTCTACGTGTTTTTTACACTCAAACTGTGGCAGATTCCTGAAGAAGCCGTCCATTTCCTCGAATACGGGCTTTTAGGTTTTCTCCTTTTCCGCGCTTTGAGTCTCACCATCCGGGATAAGAGCGTCTACATCACGGCCTTCCTCATCGCTTCGCTCGTCGGAATCTTCGATGAAATCCTCCAGTGGATCATGCCTGGCCGCTACTGGGACTTCCGC
>CAYUKK010000073.1:0-7259 GCA_964445305.1 uncultured Eubacteriales bacterium | reverse complement strand
CGGAGCAGAGATATTGCTACGGCGTGAGCTTAGCACCCAAGGGTGGCTTGCTGGCGGACTTGATCCGGGGAATAGACGCCAGCTACCTGACGGGGCCGCAGACAAAGGGCCTGGAGATGCTCGGTCATGAAGAGGCGCTTGTAGCGCTCCGGGCTCACGAGGCGGAAGGTCTCTGTCACACGGTATGGACGTTTATCACTCCTTTTATCGGAGGAATCTGCAATTGTGACCGCTCCGACTGTCTGGCTATGCGGGCGACGCTGAAGCACCAGTTTCCCACTTTTTTCCGGGCCGAGTACGTGGCCAGAGTCGACCCCGACCTCTGCATCGGCTGCCGGGAATGCATGCGCGTCTGTCAGTTCGGGGCGATGAGCTACAGCTCAGCCAGACGAAAGGTGGATGTGGACGTCCGACGATGCTATGGATGTGGCATTTGTCGCGCTGCATGCATCCAGGATGCCATCTCGCTATTGGACAGAACGGCCGTCGTCCCCGCCGCATCTCTCTGGTAACTTGTCAGGTATTGATAGCCCGACGGGTGGCCCTAATTTCCATTTCATCCAGTAAACGCCAATTTTTGCGTAAAAATTTGCCTTTCTTTACTACCCCCCAAATTTGCCAACAGGGAGTTATCGACAGACAAGAGTGCTTGATGTTGCAAGAAATAATCATGAATTCGAGCGCACCCGAGGGATGGCGTGGTTCGGGGGTGAATCGCGACAGGAACCGGCTGGTCTTCTTATCGGCAAATGGGGGGCTGCCCTCATTCATTGACTGGGGAGAGAGGGTTGTGGTATAAGCCATGGCCGATGCACGGGAAAGCGAAGGTCATTCTGCGACGGGCGGAAAGCTACGACCCCCCGCTCATTGCCAGAATCATCCGCGAGGGCATTGAGGAACTCGGCCTAAGACAAAGGATCAAGGGCAAGGTCACCATTAAGCCAAACGTGGTCATGGCTCATCCTAAGGTGACTCCCTCGGCCTACACGCGTCCGGAATTCCTCGACGGCCTGCTTACGGCGCTCCATGAAATCGGCGGAAAAGACGCTCACTTCACCGTCGCCGAAAAATGCGGCGCGGCTGTTCCGACTAGCCGGATGTTCCGGCGGGCTGGATACATCAAGCTAAAAAAGAAGCACGATTTCAAGCTTTTGGCTATCGAGGAGGCCAGGAAGAAAAAGGTTCAACTCAACAAGGGAATGGTCCACCACAAAATCCGGACGGCTCGGGAGATCATCGACCGGGACTTTCTCGTCTATGCGCCCAAGCTGAAAACCAATTCCCTCAGCCATGGTCTGACCGCCGCCCTCAAGCTTAACATCGGTATTCTCTGTGACGTGGAGAGGATGTGGAATCACAACTATAATCTTGATGAGAAGATCGTCGACCTTCTCGAGGTCGGCTATCCAGATTTTATCGCCACCGATGCCATCGAGGTTTCTTGGGGCGGCAACCACCTGACCCAGCATGGCCACCATCTTGGCGTCATCGTCATGGCATCCAACCCGCTGGCCCACGATGTCGTCTGCAGTCACATCTTCCACCTCGACCCTCGCCAGATTGGCCATCTCGTCGCCGCCGAGAAGCGCGGCTATGGCTCCCTCAGCCTTTCCGATATCGACCTCAGCGGCAATATCTCGCTTGAGGAAATTAGGGAGAGGACGCGCACCTGGTCGACGGGCTTCATCCGCGTTGACGAGGTTGACTGCGCCATCCGGGTTCTGAGCGGTGAGCCCTACTGCGTCGGAGGCTGCCACGGCGTATTCCTGGATTGGCTTTACATGATCAAGGATCGGAAGCCCAAGCTCTGGCAGAACCTTCCTCCCTGGACGGTGGTTATCGGGGATTACCAAGGCGATGTCGTCGCCCACAGGCTGCTCATGATTGGCAAGTGCACGAAAGTGGAGGGGAAGGTATCGGCCTGGAAGAAACGCCGCATCCGGGGTTGCCCGCCCAAGCATAAAACGCTTGTTCTTCTTCTTTTTCTTAAGGCCGGTATCATGAACCCGCTTTTCAGGTTTGACCTGATTATCGACGCTTATCCATTCCTGTTTTTATCCTGGCTGAAGAGGTTGGTCACAGGGAGGTTCTGAAAGATGGGCAGTTACGACGGTCGTCTCCTCATTTCCGGCAAGAGATATGCAACCGAGGATAAGATAATCGTCGAGAACCCGGCCACGTTCGAGCCCCTGGGTGAAGCGTGCCTGGCTTCAGGGGAGGATTGTCGCCGGGCAGTTGAAGCAGCCAGAGAGGCTTTCCCCAGCTGGCGGTCTCTTTCCCCGGCCAGAAAACAGCGGATTTTCCGCGAGGCCAAGGAGGCTCTTCTCCGCCGCGCTGAAGAAATTGCCCGGCTCATAACCTTAGAAAAGGGCTCGCCCCTTCCTGAATCCCTGGCCGTTGAGGTTCTGACCGTACTTGAAGCTCTCGACTATTATGGCCCTCAGCAGAAAAGAGGGCTCAAGCCCAAGAGGGTGGCCGCCCATGTGCCCTTTTTTGGCCACAAGAGGAATGTTTTCTTGTTCCAGCCATTAGGGCCTACCCTCATTATCTCTCCCTGGAATTTTCCGTTTATGCTCCCATTTGGCGACATCGTCAGCTCCCTGACAGCGGGGAATACGGTGGTTCTCAGACCATCGACCTCAACTCCCCTTTCTGCCCTGGCCATAGGCGAAATCTTTACCGAAGCAGGCCTCCCAACCGGGGTCCTGAATATTGTCCCCTGCAGAGTGGCCCAGGCCGAGGAGCTTATTCAGAACCCTCTGATTCAATCGATTGTCTTCACCGGCAGTGTTCCGGTGGGCAGGAGAATCATGGCCCTGGCCAGCCAGAACTTGACCAACCTCGTCCTCGAGCTCGGTGGCAAGGACCCGATGATTGTTCTCCAAGACGCAGATGTGGAGGAAGCGGCGCGCGGCGCCGTTTGGGCCGGCTTTATGAATACCGGCCAAAGTTGTGCCTCTGTGGAGAGGGTTTATGTGGCTTCAGAAGTGGCCAGCGAATTCCTCGATAGAGTGGTGAGCCTCGTCCAGTCGCTGCGGGTGGGAAATCCCCTCGAACCAGGTGTCGATATCGGCCCGCTGGAAAACGCCAGCCAGCTTAAAGTCGTCGAGGACCACGTGGCCGACGCTCGGGAGAAGGGAGCGGTGGTTCTTTGCGGTGGACAGCGGCCGGAGGGCCTGGCCGGCTACTTCTATCTTCCCACCGTGCTCAGCCAGGTCAACCATACGATGAAGGCCATGACCGAGGAAACGTTCGGCCCGCTGCTGCCAATCATGACTTTTTCTGATATCGAGGAGGCGATTAGACTCGCTAACGATAGCCAGTACGGATTAACGGCATCAGTTTGGACGCGTGACAAGAAAAAAGCCCGCTGGGTGGCGGAACAGCTTGAAGTCGGCACCGTGACCGTTAACGACCATATGTGCACATTCACCGAGCCCACGGGCATCTGGGGAGGCATCAAGCAGACCGGCTTTGGCCGGACCCACGGACCTTACGGGCTTCTCGAGCTCGTCAACATCAAGTACGTCTCAGCTGATTTTGGAGGAAAGCCCGACCGGCTATGGTGGTACCCTTATTCCGAGGCAAAGCTCCGCATCCTTAAGAACTCCCTTCATCTTCTCTACAGCCATCAGAGCCGCCAAAAAGTCGGAGCTCTTTTTTCTCTCGTCCCTGGCCTTGGAGTTGTGCGGAGGGCGCTTACTTTTCGCAGCCTGCTCCGCGTTTCCTCCCGCCTTTTCGGGAAATAGCGAAGCAGAAGGATAATAGATAACCTTTGATAATCCCACGTTCGAGCTCGACAATGCGGCCGATAACTCCCTCTTTTTCCCCGACGAAGATCTTGCTTTGACTGGAGGCAATTTTCAGGGCACACCCAGGCTTTCGCCTCCAAGGCTGGATTTTCTATAGGTTTGATACCGCCTGGATACTTTTAAGAAGAAGCACGCCGACTGGGACATTATTCTTTTTTATGGGAAAAGCAACCTCGAGCACCCACTTCTGAAGGCTCTCATCCCAAAAAATATCGCCGGGGATTTCTTCGACGAATTCGGAGACAGCTTTTTTCCAGATGACACTTTCGCCCGCCCATAGGCTCGAGGGCAATTCGGACGAAGCGATGAGCAGACCGCTTAGAGAAATGAGCCGGGCTTCAACAACTCGCCGCGAACGCCAGACAAAGCGCTGCAGAAGGAGAGCGGCCGGACTCTGAAGAACTCGGGAAGCGATATCATCAGGAACATCTTTCCAAGCGGGCCAGAGCTGGCTGAAGGCCTTAGCCCTGGCCTCGTCCATAGTCCCAAATTGTCGCAAGAAGACAAGACAAGCTTCAGCTAACGTTGGATCCTCGCGCAGGCTTTCGCTTAAAAGCCTCAACCCTTCTCTTCCCGCCTCAATGACGGCCTTTCGGACCTTTGGCCACAAAAGGGTATCTTTTTGCCTGTCTCGGGGTAGAACGAGGAGACGTTTTTCTGCAAAGAGGTCTTGGAAGTGGCGTTGGCTTGCTTCGTAGATTTTGGACTCAAGCTGAAGACGAGGGCTCCCTCCTTCTCGAATCTCTTTTTCTCCAGAAAATTGAAACGCCTGGCGAAGTGCATCCTCCTCGGGGACAAGCGTGCAAAATGGCCGGTCGTTAGGGAGGATCTGAAGCTCATAGCGGACCTGGGGTTGTTTCTTGGTTGCCAGCGCGCTGACATCCGGATAAGACCCGGAGAGAAGAGGATTGAGGGCAACATGAACTATATAGCGACCTTCGTCGAGGGCAAGGCCGCGAATGGTGTATCCACCTTGGCCGCGGACCCCGACCTGGCACAGAACTTTTTCCTCTCCGGTTTCTTCCTCAACCCGCAGAAGCAATGGTTCGGGGGAGTCGGAGAGGAGGCGGAAATCATAAGCCGGGGGATGATCGCTCCTGACGGAGAAAAGAAAGCGATCCTCGTCCTCAAACCCCTGGACATTTCCGCTGATTTTTTTTCCTGGGGCGATTAGCTGGTTAGGCTCTTCATTTGGCTCCCACTCAAGAGAATCATTCCAGGGGCTCACGAAATCGAGGCGGAGCCGATAAGGAAGTAAAGCCACTTCCGGTTCATTGCTGACCATGAGCACATACTCCCCGGCGGGCAGGGTGAGCAGAAATGAAGGGTCCTGGAAAAGAGAAGGCGAGAGGCACATGTCTTCGCTCAAAACGTCGGAGGAGAAGCAAACCTCTGGATAGATACCCTTTTCTGACCTGGCCATTGTCAAGCGGTAAAGACCCCGCCTCTCCCGGAGAGAGAAACGGTATTCATCCTCGAGGCGGTCTTGGCTATCCAGCTTGCCGGAAATCTCCTGACCGAGGCTGAGATAGCGGGGCTTCTCATCTGCTTTCAGGATGAGGGCCGGGAGAAGGAGAACGCCGATGAGGAATGTCTGGATTAGAGATGTTTGCCCAAGCGCTGGCCCTCCCTTAATTCTTTTTTTCCTCTTCATTTTATTGATCTAACCGCAGGCTAAGGTAGGGATAATCCGCCAGGAGCTTTTGCCAGCGCGCTTCCACCTCGGCTTCGACCATAGGTGAAACTACACCGAGCTGGGTGCGTCCAAGTTCCTGGAGGAGCCAGGTCAAAAACGCTTCGACGACAGGGGATTTCTCGCCCGGCGCGGGAAGTTGCGGCTCAAAATAATTTAGTCCTTGCGACCAGCCGCGCCGAAAAACCCGATCTCCGTAACCACGGGGAAGCCCGGCCACCAGTCCCAGAGAACTGATGAGTTGTTCAGAAAGAAATCCCAGGAGGCCGTATTCCAGAATGGTCGGGACTTCACCAAAATAGCCGGCTGCGGCGGCGTCCTTTCCTTCAAAGCCGGAAGCCTGAGCGATTTCCTCTTCCCAGTATTGATTGTGATAATCAAAAAATTGCTGGAAACAGTTATCGATATAGGATTTTTCTCGCCCCATCCAGAGCCTCAGCTCATCCCTCAGCTCTTCTGAGAGATAGCCCAGTTCAAAATTGATAGTGCATTCGGTGGAGAAAGCAAACTTATTCCTCGCCTTTTCTCTTTTCGTGAGGGAAGACGAAGCCTTATTGACTTGTTCTTGATGCCAGATGTCCATCCAGCGAAAATAGGTCTCGAACGATTCGTCAAGGGAGCTTCCAGCCCGGCCCGGCCAGAGACGGCAATGGTCGACGACATCCCCGCGAATGGCATAAACCTGCGCATCGGCGCACGCCTTTTTAACGTGCCTTTGATAAAGCTCCTGGGCAATTTCTGCCTTTTGTTTAGAATCCGGCGCCTGGCTGATTTCCTCAAAGAGGATGCCCCAGAAAATATCGAACCACAAGCGGAAGTAATCATGCTTAAGGTCGGGGATATCGTCGGGGGTCCAGTTCAGCCGGCCATCCAGCTGAAATGTCTCCAGGATTTCTTCCTCCGGAACGGGTTTCGTTGCTTCTAACTCAGGTGGCGGGCTCATGTCTCCCGTGATAATTTTGCAGTAAGCGAGAAACGCCTCCATGGACGGCCAGCTGGACCGTTGGTGAAGCGTTCCTTTTCTGTAAGTCGCCACGGTCCTCAGCGTGCCCAACCTCTCAGCGGTCATTTGAGCTTTGGTCATGCCGGTGATGTCTTTGGGCAGGACGTCCAGAAGAATAAGATTTTCTCGGCTGCGGTATTTTCCGGATAATGTCGCCCTGAAATCGAAACTCTCGTCGAGATGGACTCTCTGGTTGACGTCGAAAAATGTATCCACCCGAACGGTGTATTTCCCAGAGGGGCTTTCCCCGCTAATTAGATAATCAGGATAGAGGGCGGTCGCGTTGACCGGGAATGTGGCGAAAGAAATCTTCAGGTGGATGCGGAACGTGCCCAGTTTGGAAACAACGGTGATTTCTTCGCCTTCGCCTTCCCACTTTCCGCTGTAAACTCGGTTTGAATCGAGCTGTTTTTTTTTCTCTTCCGCCTCGAGCGCGAATTCGAAGAGCTCGCGGGCGGCCGAAATCTTTCCCCGGCCCTGAGCTGCGGCGAACCTATTTTCGAGTTCATCCTTCCTCGTCGTGAACCAGTCGTAAAAATCTTCATAATCTTTTTTGACCTCATCCCACCTGAAATCGATACGCTTGGCCTTCCAATCCAGCTCGAATGATGCTTCGCCATAGGGGCCAGCACTCAGGTTTTGACTCATCTGGCCTTCGAAAAATAGCTCAGGGGGAGGGGGTTTGAGAGGAGGAGTAGAAATCTGGGATGTTGCCCCAAGAGTCAAGAGGATAAGCAGACCTGCCGAGCCA
>CAYUKK010000072.1:0-3010 GCA_964445305.1 uncultured Eubacteriales bacterium | reverse complement strand
CTTATAGGCAGCTTGAGTGGAAGCCCGGAAGATCGGGCTAAACCCGAAGAGAACCAGTTGCCCCTTGCCTTTCTTAAGCCAGACAAGGCACGTTTTGTCCCCGACGAGCTCCTGCTTTTCGCAATAGCCGCTCATGAGGATGTTTTTCTCCGGGAATCGAGCGATGACGCGGCGGTCCATGTCGAAAATGGGGACGGAAGTCGTGAAGACAGGATTGCCGTTAAAAACGACGCCGATCTCATGGGGGAGGCCATAGGTCAGGGGATGTTCCTCAAGAAGAAGGATTCTCAGGAGGGCGCCGGGGCAGTAGAGTCCTGATTTCTGGAGGCCTTCGGAGATGTCCTGGACGGGGAGCTGGAACTCTTCTTTCTCTTCCTTGCCGCGAGGAATTTCCAGTTTTCCGATGAACAGAGAGGTGGAGGCGCCCCAGGAGAGGATGGTTCCGCCCGCATCGAGAAAAGCCATCAGGTTATCCATCCCCTTTTTGCCGATGCCTTTCGTATATTCGGGCGGGTAATCGGTGACGAAATATTCCTCCCTCGCTTTGTATTTTCCTTCCATGAGGATGGATTTTTCCGCGTCGGGGAAAACGATGATATCGAACTTCTTGACAAAGTCGGTTTTTTCGAAGTCACCGGGACGAACGACCGTAAAGGGGAGGCTGTAGGAATCGAAGATAAAGCGGGTCCAGCCAGCGTCCATGTCGTGGAAATAGGTTTCGACCAGGGCGATGCGCGGCATGCTCAGCGGCGTGCCCTTGATGTCCGAGGATTCCGTCAGGAAAATGGGCGAAACAGTGAGCTTTTCCAGGAGGGGTTTCAATCGGGGATCATGGGGAACGATGAAGCTTCCGGCCGGGATTTTTTTTCCGGCGAGATTTTCCTGCTTATCCAGCCTTTCGACTTTAATTCCGAGCTTCAGGGCTTCAAAAGCCACCTTGAAACTCTCGTTATTGGAAGCGCTGAAAACGGCCATCCGGAATTCAGCCGGAATGTCCTTGTTGAGGCTGAATTCACGGGGCACTTCGACAAGGAGCTTTTCGACCCCCTCAGCCCGGCGGTTGATCTCGAATGCCTTCAGACCGCGGTGCAAGGGCAGTGACCAGGAGGTGATGTCATAGGGCTTGATAACCTCGCCGCCAGGCGTGTAACGCCGCACCGGATACTCCTGTTTTTCCATGACCTCTTTGATGAAGGCCCGAAAAGGCTGGGCAAGGGGGATGACGAAATCTCCGGGCTCGAAAGTTCTGCCGTCAACCACCGCCGCTTGAGAAAGCCTGTAGACGTGGACCCCGTGTTCCTGGAGGAGGTTGACCAGGCCAACGAGTTCGCTCTGGTCAAGCTGGGCCTGGGGGAGGATGTAATAGAAGGGTGGCTGGCTCATCCCCTTTTTCACTTCCCGGCGGCAGAGGTCGTTCTGGAATTCGAGGAGTTGCCGTCGATTGAGGGAAGCGGTTTTGAGGATGGACATCGTCGAGGCGACCTCGTACTGGATCATGTCGCTGAGTCTCCACCATCCGCCGGGCCAGGGGAGGGGCATGTTGATGCTGATTTTGTATTCGGAGAGGCCCTTGCCGTAGACAGCGAGTTCGTTGGGTTCGACAAAAACAGGCGTGGCGTCCTTGACGCTAGCCATTTCGGTCAGCATCCCGATGACGTTTTTCCAAATGCACGTTTCCGTCGAGCCGGGCCAGTAATCATCAAAGATGTAGCTGTGGCAGACGCCGGCCAGCCCTGCTTCCGTCATGTCGGTGATCATCTGGGACCCGAAGACTTTGGTCCAGTTCCAGAGCCCGGGGTCGATGTTCTCGGAGATGGGGTCGTGCACGGGCGGGACAAAATACCTCGGCCCGCTCGTCCACATCTGGTGTTTGTCGACGAGCGCGTGGGGGAACCAGTCGAGGTTGTAAATGCGGGCCACGGCGCGCGTATCTTCCTGGGTCAGGTTGACGAAATCCCGGTTGTTGTCGTGTCCGACGTATTTGTGATAAACGCCGGGCATGGCGCTTCCCTCGTACTTCGTTCCCTTGTATTTCCTGTAATGGGCGACGACCATATCCATCCCATCGGGATTATGGCACGGGAGCATCATGTAGACGGTGTCGGCCAGCCATTTCAGCCGCTGAGAATCCTGGGTGGTGGCGAGTTCATAGGCGATGACGGGCGCGGCCTGGGAGGGGCCAACCTCGTCCGAGTGCATGGACAGGGAGCCGACGACGAAAACGCGGCCCTCATCGAAAAGCGAAGCCCTCTCCGAGTCGCTCAGGTTGGGCTCCAGGGCGAGCTTGCGGTTGATGTCTTTGAGCCGGTCGAGGCGACGGATGTTTTCCTCAGAGCTGAGGAAGGCAATGAACATCGGCTTCCCCATCGGCGAGCGGCCGATTTCGAGAAGCTTGACTCGGTCCGAGGCAGCGTCGAGTTTCTGGAGGTAGCTCACGAGCTCCTCATAATTGAAAAGCATCCGGTCGGTGCCGGGTTCAAACCCGAAATGCTCAGCGGGAGTTGGAACTCCCTCGGCAGCACGGGAGTGCGCGAAGCCAGCCTGAAGGGGAAGGCTGAGCAGAACAAGAAACAAAGAGAGGAGCCTCGCTTTTTGCTTCAAAAACGCCTCCAACCTCATACCTTTCCTCCTTTCTTGTGCCATTCAAAATCTCGGGCCGCCTTTACGGCGAATAGAGTTATTAATATCTCACAAAACAAATTTTTTCTCCAGAGTCATTCGAAGGTCGACGGCAATAAAATTCAAGATTTTGGGGGTTGAAAATAACAATTCCATACCGAAAGAAGCCGTATCTTTGAGGTAATTCCTTTCCTTTATTATCATTTTGATAGTACGCCCTGACCACAGATTGGTAGCAATGCCATTTGCCGGTCGGGTGGTAACGGCGAAAAGTCCTTGCTATAATGCATGGCATGGTTGATTGGAATGAAGTGAGAAAGGCGTTTCCGGTAACAGAGAATTCTGTTTATTTCCAGAGTGCGGCCATGTCGCCGCTGCCCACACCCGTCTT
>CAYUKK010000071.1:0-6913 GCA_964445305.1 uncultured Eubacteriales bacterium | reverse complement strand
ACCCTTTTGTTTTGCTCCCTGCCTTCGCTTCTCGCTCTCCTCTCGCCGAGCCGAGAGGAACAATGCCTGCTGTTCGCTCCTCCGGACTTCTCGCCACTCATCCCTCGCCCTGGTCCTCCTTCCCCTCTGCTACGGGGACTTCAGGCCGGCATCCAGGCACTACGACGTGTGATCCCAGATACATTATTCGTGTCCCCCCTAAAGATTTGCTCCTTGGTTTGAAAGGTCGTGGCAGGGTTGACGGAGAGGATTTTCAATAGATAAAATAATTAAAAATGTTCAAAAAAAAGCGAGTCCGTCCCGCCTGCTTTCTTTTCCCTATTCTCTTGGCCATCCTTGAAGTCTCTCCCTTTCTCAACGGTCAGGAAGACCTCCTCAAAGTCGAGGCCTCGGTTGTGCCCAGGCGCTTGGCCCGTGGTCAAGAGGGTGAAGTGGTCCTCAAGCTTATCGTCGGCCATGGAGTTTTGATCAGCCCTTATCCGGATTTCCTCGTCGAATTTGAACCATGTCCAGCGCTTGTTTTCCCGAAGAATTTCTTTACGGCCACTGATTTGGAAATCGAAGTCCTTGACATCGAGGGTGAAAAATCCCTGGATTTCAAGAAACCGGTGAGAATTCCCTTCACCGTTAGCCTGGAGGCGAAGAAAGGAAGCTATATCCTCGAGGGGAGAATCAAGTATTTCGCCCGTTCCCGAAAAGAGGGCTGGTGCGTTAAGAGCACGGCCAAGTTTTTCGTGCCCTTCGCCACCCTGGCGACAAGGGCCAAGAGGTGACCCCGAGCGGAGAATTAGAGGAGGTTCTTCTCTCTATACCAGTCCATTGTTTCCCTGAGTCCCATTTCCAGGCTAAAGCGGGGCACGAAGGAGAGCAGCTGGCGCGCTTTGTCCACGTTGGCCACCCACCCGGGCTGCTGAAGGTCGATGAACTTATCCCGGCTGAAAATCCCCGGTTTCCTCCTGACTCGGCTGGAGAGCTCGGACAAGGCGGCGGCCAAATAAAAAAAAGCCATGGGCATCTGAATTCTTTTGGGTTTTTTGCCCAGGGCTCGGCCGGCTGCCTCTCCCAGCTCATCCCAAGAGTATGGTCGGGGGTCAGCGATGTTGAGGATTTCTCCCGAAGCGAGGTCTCGCTCGCCACAGAGGTCGAGCGCCTCAACGAGGTCCTTGACGTAGCAAAGGCTGACCAATTTCTTTTCCCTAACGGCGGGCAGAATGCCTCTCTTGATCCACCTGAAGAAGTCGAGGAAATCCATGTCGCCGGGTCCGTAGATAGCGGAGGCCCTGACGATGACCACCGGGAAGCTGTGCTTGTACTCGAGAGCTACCTCTTCAGCCTGGAGTTTGCTCTGGCCGTAGGGTGTGACTGGCCGGGGCGAGTCGCTTTCCCGAACGCCATCAGGGGAGGTCGAAGGTCCCGCCGCGGCTAAGCTGCTCAGGTGGATAACCCGAGGCGGCGACCCACCGGCCGCAACAAGGGCCCGGAAAAGGCTTGCCGTCCCTTCTCTGTTTACAGTATAATACTCCATCGCGCGGTGAGCTTTGGTTTTACCGGCAAGATGATAAACGATGTCGATTCCAGAAGGAAGCGCGGGAATGGTCAAAAGGTCTCCTCGCAGAAGATGGACGTTTTCTTTTTTAGCCCATCTTGCTCTGGCTGGGTCTCGCACTAAAGCGAATATTTCCGCTCCCCTTTTGAGGAGCCGCTCAACAAGATGAGTCCCGATGAAACCGGTGCCACCGGTGAGGAAGATTCTCATTTTTTCGATTTTATGAAAATTGTCAGTTCCGGTCAAACTTTGGAGACAAAGGTAAGCATGTCTCATTTCGCGATGAGAATGGGTCCTGACCCGGCGCGTCCCCCATTCTCAAGGAGAGTTTTGTTATTATCACGGGAAAAAAGACCCTTCCAGACAAAGGCTCGATCCCTTAAGATGAAACCAGAACTGCGGATAAACTCACCCTTGAAGCAGCTTCGCTGGCTTGGCTTTCTCCTCCTCTTCCTCTTCATAGGCGGGCAAGCCCTTGCTTCCTCGCTCATCTTTCCCCTGGAGCTTGTCAAGCCTGGCCTCAAAGGGAAGGGGAAAAGTGTTTTTCTTGGCAGCACGGTTGAGGAATTTGATGTCGAAATCCTCGGCGTCATCGAGAACGTCCAGCCGAAAAAAAATATCATCTTGGCCCGGCTTTCAGGTCGAGGGCTGGATACGACGGGTGTTATTCAGGGGATGAGTGGCAGTCCCATCTACATCGAGGGCAAACTCCTCGGCGCTGTGGCTTATGCCTTCAAGTTCGCTAAGGAAGCGGTGGCCGGAATCACGCCCATCCAGGAGATGCTCACCCTGGCTGGCGAAAAGAGCGAGCCAAGGTCTTCTGGGCCCCTGTCCGTTCCTGTCCGGAGCATGATGACCCTCGAAGATTTTCTGGAGCTGACGCGCGATCTTTTTTCTTCCCGAGAAGCGGTGGACGGCTCTGGCCAGCCTTTCCGGACCATCCATGTTCCCTTGCTCATGGGCGGCTTTTCACCCCAAGCTGTGGAGAGGGCGAAGCCGATATTTTCCCGGTTAGGGTTCAGCCCGATGGTTTCGGGGATAGCCACCCAGGTCCCGGACAAGCCCTCTTCCGCCGAGCTTTCCTTGCGCGAGGGCGACCCGGTTGCTGTTCAGCTCGTTGGTGGCGACCTGAGCGTAGCCGCTCTGGGAACAGTCACCCACATCGACGGCACTAAAGTCTATGCTTTCGGACACCCTCTCTACAATTTGGGCCCGGTGGACTATGGCATGGCTAAAGCCAATATTTTGGCTGTGGTACCCAGCCTGGAGGCATCTTTCAAGGTTTCCTCGCTCGGACCGAGGATCGGTTCCTTTACTCAGGACAGAGTTTCAGGTGCTTTTGGAGAAATTGGCCGAATGCCGAAGCTCATTCCTCTCAACGTCCGGCTGCTTGAGCCCGCCGGCGGGGTGAAGCAGTTCAGGCTGGAGCTCGTCAACGATAAAATCCTGAGCCCGCTCCTGGTTAACCTGACTCTGAGCTCGCTCCTCTCGAGTGAGCTCCGGTCACACGGCAACCTTTCCGTCGAGGTCGGGGGCGACCTCTACCTGGATAACGGCGCCAGCGTTCGGCTGGAGGACCTATTTTCAGGGAACTTCGACAGCGCCGTAACGAATTTTTCAGGGCTGCTCACAGCCATCGTCTACTACATCGCCAACAACGAGTTTGAAAACGTCGACATCCACCGCATCGACCTTTTTGTCCGGCCATCGGAGGAAGCCAGGTTTTCCTATTTGGAAAGGGTCTGGCTGGACAAGTACGAGGTCAAACCTGGTGAGAGAATCAAGGTCAAAGTTTTCTACCGGACCTTCGGCGGGCAAACAGTCCAGGAGAGCGTTGAGCTCGAAGCACCGCCGCTCGCCGCTGGTTCAGAATTTTATCTCATCATCGGCGACGCTGTTTCCATGCATCAGCTGGAGATGGCCCTTTACCGTAGCCAGGACTTTGTGCCCCGCAACCTGGCCCAGCTGATCCGCATCCTCAATAATTTGCGGAAGAACAATCGGATCTACTTCAAATTGCTCGCCTCCAAGCCCGGCCTTTTCTTGAAAGGGGAGGAGCTCCCGAACCTGCCGCCTTCTTTGAAGTCGATGTTTGCCTCGCCCCGGGCGGCGGCTTCGGCCCCGACCGAACTTACCCGTTCTACCCTGCGGGAGTACCAGCTGCCTGTCCCCTACGTTTTTCGAGGCCTGGCCTCGATCCCGGTCAAGATTAAGAGCTAAGGAGATTCGGGGATGAAAAAAATTTATATTATTTCTATAGGAATAGTAGTATTTGGCCTCTATCTCGAGGCGGTCTCCCCGCGGAAGTGGGAGCTGAGACGGGCCGAGGAATTCCTTCAGGGAAAGCTCGACGGCATCTCGGTATCGGCAGAAGGTTTGCTCACCTTGGGTCCTCGCGAGGATAGAATCGAGGGGCCAGCTGAAGATTTTTATCTGTCCTTCCTGCGGCTGCCCGATGGGACAGCCTTCCTCGGCACAGGCCACAGCGGCAAGATCTACCGGTTGACCAAGGATGGCAAAGCTGACCTCTACCTCCAGGTGCCCGAGATGGATGTCACTTGCCTGGCCTTGGATTCCCGGGGCACTCTCTACGCCGGGACTTCGCCAAACGGCAAAATATACAAAATCGGCGGCAAGAATCAGAGCGAGGTTTTCTTTAACCCCGACGAAAAATACATCTGGGATTTAGTCTTCGATGAAGCCGGGTTCTTGATGGCCGCGGTGGGTGAGGGGGGAGGGATTTATAAAATAAACCCCAAGGGTGAGGGCCAGCTTGTCCTCAAAGCCGAAGAGAATCATATCCTCTGCTTGAAGAAGGATGATAAGGGAGGCTTCCTGGCAGGAAGCGGCGGCGTCGGTGTCCTCTACCGCCTCAGTCCGGAGGGCAGAGTAAGCGTGCTGTTCGAATCGCCGTATGAAGAAGTTCGCAGCCTGGCCATCGACCGGCAAGGCTATGTCTACTTAGCGGCGAGCGGTTCGCCGTCGCGAACAAGGAGGGAAGAGCTGGCCGAGGCTACGCCAAAAGTATCGACGGAAGTTAGCGTGACTGTAAGCGCTTCGGCTGTGACCGCTGTTCCTCCTCTTGCCGCCGCATCGTCAAAGGAGCCTGGCGCCGTCTTCCGCCTTTCTCCTGATGGCGTGGCCAAGAAGCTCTGGGAATCGAGCGACGAGCTCGTCTATGCTTTGCTCTGGGACGAGGACGGAAAAAGGCTTCTTTTCGGAACAGGTCCCAAGGGCCGCCTCTATGCCATCGACCGAGAGGGAAAAGCTTCCCTCCTTCTTCAGGCGAGCTCGGAGCAGGTGTATACGCTCATTCCCGTAGAGGGGAAGATCTATGTTCTTTCCAACAACCCCTCTCGGCTGAGTGTCGTCTCCCCAGAGCTGAGGTTTAGCGGCGAATACACGAGCCATGTTCTTGATACGAGGACAATTTCGACGTGGGGAAGGATTGAGTTTGACGCCGACCTTCCAGCCGGGACAACCCTCCAATTCCAGACGCGAAGCGGCAATTCTTTCGAGCCGAATAGCCTGTGGAGCGAGTGGTCGCCTCCCTACCAGAAAAGAGAGGAACAAATCCTCAGCCCGAAAGCCCGTTACCTCCAGCTCAAGATGCTCTTCAAGACCCAATCCGGCCAGGCATCTCCGGCCCTGAAGCGAGTGGCGCTGTTCTACCTTCAGGCTAACTTACCGCCCGCCATCAAGAAGCTCGAGCTTCTCCCGCCCAACGAAGTTTACCTTAAACCGCTTGACGAGGAAGAAGTCATCTGGGGAGTGAGCGGGTCAGACGTGAAGCCGCCGGGGAAAAAGGAAGAAGCGAAGCCCCTCGCTTTGGCCAAGAAAGTGAACCGAAAGGGTTATCAGACTGTCACCTGGGAAGCGGAGGACGAGAATGAGGATAGCCTCATCTATACGGTTTTCATACGCAAGGAGGAAGAATCGCGATGGCGCGTCCTCAAAGACGGGTGGGGCGAGTCCCTGTTCGCTTTTGATACTCTTTCTTTTCCCGACGGTGTCTACTTCATCAAGGTGGAAGCTTCAGACCTTCCCGCGAACCCGCCAGGGACGGAGCTCAAGGGAGAAAGGGTCAGCCTTCCCTTGACCATCGACAACTCATTGCCCGAGATCAAGAATTTCTCCGCCACCAAGAACGGGAATGTCCTTGAAGTTTCTTTCCAGGCGGAGGATACGTTCTCGGCTATCGAGAGAGCGGAATACCTTATCCGGCCGGGTGAATGGCGGGTTGTTTTTCCTGTCGATGGCCTTTGCGATTCCCGACAGGAGAATTTTAAGTTCAAGGTTTCCATCCCTCCGGCCGCTGATAACCTCATCACGGTCAGAGTTCTTGACCGGCATAGCAACATCGGCGTTTACCGGCAGAGCTTTTGAGGGTAGGACAGAAGGGCTTAAGCGCTCTTGGCCCGTTCAACGTACTTATCTTCTCGCGTGTCGATGCGAACGATGTCTCCTTCTTTGATGAACTGGGGGACAGTGACCACAAGACCTGTTTCCATCGTCGCCGGCTTGTTGGTAGCTGATTGGGTTGCTCCTTTGAGATAGGGCTCGGTCTTGACCACTTTGAGGTCGACCGTCAAGGGAGGCCTGACCCCCACGGGCTTGCCCTCGTGCATTTCGATGGTGAAGACGATGTTGGGCACGAGGTATTTGACGGCATCGCCAAGGATATCGGGGGAGAGCCGGACCTGGTCATAGTTTTCGAGGTTCATGAAGACCGCATCCTCGCCGCTGCGGTAGAGGAATTCCATCTCCACCTCTTCAAGAAAGGCCTGCTCGACGCGGTCCTCGGAGCGGAAGCGGTAATCGAGGAGACTCTGGTCCTTGAGGTTGCGCAGCTTCGTCTGGACCATCGCCTTCCATCGACCGGGAGTGATGTGGACAGCCTCCAGCACCTTGTAGAGGTTGCCCTCGAGCTTGATGGTCATTCCTTTTCGGATCTGAGTGGCGTTGATCATCTGGCCTCCTCGCCGCGTTGATCAACATCGGCTTTTTCTTTTTAGCCGAAGTCAGCTATTCTGTCAACCCAACGCAAAATTGCCGACGGGAACTTCCTGTGTAGCGAGACAGCTTTCAATTATGCAAAATAAGGGCAATAGGCCGACACCCGAGGGGTGGCGTGGTTCGGTGGCCGACCCGAGCGTTTGATGCCAAGGGGAACAGGCGAGGAGTTTGGGTGAGGAAGCCCGTCGAAGCCTGAGCGGGCATGGTTTCTCGAGCGAAGCGAGAGAAGAGCGAAGGCTGAGTCGGAGCGAGTTTCCTCGCTGGGGAAACGAGCGGGCTTCGCAATCCCGACTCCGAGCCTGGCCGGGGGTGAACCACGACAGGACCCGTCGGGTGATTCTATCGGCAATC
>CAYUKK010000070.1:0-3314 GCA_964445305.1 uncultured Eubacteriales bacterium | reverse complement strand
GGGCCCGAAGCTGAAGATGCTTGTGCGCAAACGGATTTCCTTTTTCGTCAAGTCCGTCCTCGAGGTCGACGTCGAGCTCCCAGCGGGGAAGTCGAAGCAGAACGGTTCCGGCCAGGACATGCCCCCAGAACCCGTGAACCCGGCTGCCGAGCTTCTCCTGCGTAACCCGGGCGGTGGCACCGATGCTGGCAAAACCAGCCAGCTTCCCCTCGATATCCATGAGGTCGATTTCTTTCGTCTTCCCCTGGCAGAGGATGCGCAGGGATTTGCGGATACTCTTGGGGATGGCCAGGGACCTCCGGAAAGCGTTTCCGCTGCCGAAGGGAACAATCCCCAACCGAATATCCTTTTCCCGGCCTGCCTCCCTGATTCCTTGAAGAACATCCGCCACCGTCCCATCTCCGCCGACAGCGATGATTGTCTCGCAATCAGGGGAGAGGTCGCGGACGAGCTGGATCGTTGTCTCCTTGTCAGCGAGCCCCCCCACCACCCGGCCGGGAAGGTTTTTCTCAAGGTACTTCTGCAGCCTTTTCCGGCGCAGCCACTTCCTCCTTGCCGCGCCAGGGTTGATGACGCACAGCGCCCGCGTCTCCGGAAGAGCTGCCCCGCTCATACTCTGCTTTCTCACTAACGGGAGATTTTCTTCGATTTTTCCGAGACCCTTTCCTTAAGCTCAATCTTCCGGGCCAGAGGATGGTCGAATTTCCCGTTTCCGTCGACATCGATAAAAACCGGGTTGGTTAGAGCGTAGGGGAGTGTGCCATCCTCGAGCAACCCGGTCCGGGAGGGAAGCTGGAGCACGGGGAAGAGGGTTTTCTGGCCAAGGACTTCGGCACAGAGGAAGGTGTCTTCTTTGACGGTCAGGCCAATTTCCTGCTCGAATTTCACGATTTGATATTCTTTCGCCCGGACCGGGAAAATCACTCTCCTTTCGCCGTTGAAGATGAGCCTCACCTCAGCCACATCCACCCACGGCGCACTCCTCACCTCAACCCGGATGTTGAGGTGGCCGTCTTTTGCGGTCACGAGATCGCCGGGCCGAGCCCGGCCATTGACTTTAAGGTCGATGAGCGGGCCGTTCGTGGCGAAGGAATGGCCCTCCCGGAGAGCCTGGAAGAGCGCGGTTTGGTTGAGCCGGCTTGCTTTTTCACCTGAATAATACACATAAGTCCTGGAATATCCTGGTTCGCCGCGGTCGATCGTATGGGAATCGGAGGAGCCGACCAGAGGGAAATAGTAGCCGCGGTTGAGCAGGTGGAACCAGTCCTCGATGGCCACCTGGTTGGAGGCATAGAAGTAGGGGCCGTTGACGACCTCGAGGAGGTCAAAGTCGGTGCTGAAACCGGGAAGAGCGTGGGCGGCCGTTTCCAAATCGAGAGCCAGGTTGTTGAAATATCCGAGGTCTCCTGCCCGAGGATGGTTGACCTGGAGAAGGGCTTCGGGGTCCTTTTCTCGGCTGGCCTTAAAAAGCGGCCCGGCTTCATCGGCGGCCGAGTTGATGGCGCCGTTTTGTTCCTCGTCCGGACGGTAGAGGAGGGGATAGGCGTTGAAATGGAGGACATCCGGTGTCGTAATTTCATTGCCGGAAAAAACCGCCAGATAAGCATCGAGCTTGAGCTTGCGGAGTGGCCCGGAATAATCGGTGATGAGGTTATGGTCGGTGGCCACGGCCACCTCAATACCCTCGGCCACGACCGATCGGAGGCGCTCTTCGATGGTGACCGTTCCGTCGGAATGCCGGGTGTGCATGTGGGGGTCGAGGGAAATGAGCCCCGGCGTTGCAACAACTTTGTCGATGATGAAGACAAGCTCGACCCTGTCGCCTTTGGTCACCTCGATGATTTTCTGGTCGAGGGTGAACTCAGGGCCGCGCGAAGCATAAACAAGATAGGTTCCCACGGGGAGATTCACATCCAGGCCATCCTCGCCCGGATAGCAGGAGTTCTTGAAGCTCTCCCAGCCGCGACCCGTTTCGACGGGGTTATCGGGACGAAAATAAGGCGCTCTTGTTGGCGCGATGCCGAGGAAGGTGACCTTGCCCGGAACGTGGTTTCCCTGGCTATCGCGAATCTTGACGGTGACTGTGCCATGGGCCGGATTCTTGAGGCGGAGGGAATTTTCTTGAGCTGACTTCACTTCGGCCAGCTCCTCTACCGAAGCGGGAAAAAAATGAGCCTGGAAGCGATAGACGCCCGGGAGAAGGAGAATTTCTTCAAGGAGGGGTTTTTCCAGGATGGCCCGGAAAAAAACAGCCGAAGACAGGGCTTCGCGGACTACGAGTTCCATCCAGTCGCCGTCAAAATCCTCGAAAGCGACCAGGACACGCACCGGCTCTTGACCCAGCATCGCGTAGATTTTTCGAAGAACGGGTCGTGACGAGCTGTCGCTCAAAAGGCTATACCGAAGCTCCACCTTTTCTCCGGGGGCAAGCCGGCCTGGATAACGCTTCTCTTCCTTCTCCACCGGGTTCCAGTTGACCCAGCCGAGCGAGTGTCCCTTTTTCTGATAGACACGAAAGTTCAAACCTGGAAATTTTTTCTCATGGTAAGGGTTAAAAGAATAGCGAGCGTAGGCGTCAAAGAACAGGGAATAGCTCAGGTTCTCGAAGGCCACCTTGCCGGTATTGGTGAGGGTTGAAGTGATGTCCACCCGGCCTTCTTGGGGATAAAAAGCGTAGGCGGTTTCGATACCGGCTTTTCTTCCTTCTCTGTCCTCGAAAGCGCCCGAAGCTCGGAAAACGACCTTATCCTCGGTTGGACTCTTGACCTCCTCAAGCCGGGAATAGACAACGTATCGGGTTCGGTCTTTGATGCGGAGGACAGGGCCGCCGATATTCAAATCGCTTGCCGTTCTCTGGGTTGATGGGACAAAGCTGAGGATGTTTCCCATGGCATTGCCGTGAGGGTAGTTGGCGCTCGTCGTAAGGGGACGGGGAGAAGCGCCGATCAAGAAATAGTAATTCCCATCCGAAATGAAGATATCCCCTTTTCGGGCCAGGGTCGAAAACGGCGAGGGCAGATCTTCGACGCTCTGGATGACTTTGATTTCGACCTCAGCCCGCAAGGGAAGGAGAAGGGAAAAAACAAAAAGCCAGGGGAAAACGACCGAGCTTTTCAGCCCGGGGAGTTTAGCCATCAGATGCCTCCTTTTTATCGAAACCTGGCGCAGAAGATTTCTGCCCATGACAATTCGCCGACGCCAACGAACCACGAGAAAGCCCGCTCGCGCACCTTCTTTCAACCGCTTCTGAGAAAGGGATAACGATATAATAAATGAGGGTGGAAATTCAACCGCCCTTGTTTTCCCCGAAATTG
>CAYUKK010000069.1:0-9385 GCA_964445305.1 uncultured Eubacteriales bacterium | reverse complement strand
TCGCTTCTGTCTTTGAAAATGGAGATGACGGTTTAAAGCGAAGGGAAGTCCGTGCGAAGCGGACGCAGCCCCCGCTACTGTAACCGGGGACGATTCCCAGAAGACGCCACTGTCCTCGCCGGAGAGGACGGGAAGGCATGGGAAGAGGAAGATCCGGGAGTCAGGAAACCTGCTTTAAACCCCGACAGCCCGTCTTCGGGAGGAAGGCGAGGTTGATTTTTTATTTTCCTGCCTGAGGCAGGAAAAATTTCGCTTTTTCAGCGGGGGACCCGGTAAAGGAGTTGACGATGTGGTTTTCCCTTATTCTCGCCCTCAGCCTTAACCTTTCGAGCGCCGTCCTTCCGCTCGCCAACCAGGAAAAAGCCGAAAAAGCGCCGCCTCCCCGCGAGCACCACGAGGTCGTCGTCACCGCCACCCGCCTCGAGATTCCGCCCCGCCAGGTGGCCAGTTCGATAACCCTGCTGACGGCCGAATCCCTCGCACGAGGAAAAAAGTCAACCCTCGTCGAAGTTCTCGAAGGGGTAGCCAGTGTCTCCGTGACGCAAAGCGGGGGGCCGGGGGGAGCGTCTTCAGTCTTTATCCGCGGGGCCAACTCTGAGCACACCCTTTTTCTTATCGACGGAGTCGAGCTCAACGACCCGATGAACCCCTCCCGCTCGTTTGATCTCGCCCATCTGACGCTCCAAAACGTGGACAGGGTTGAGGTTCTGCGCGGCCCTCAGAGCCCCCTTTACGGCTCCGATGCGTTGGGCGGAGTCATCAACGTCATCACTCGACAGGGTTCGGACGAACCGACGGTTAGCCTGACATCGAGCGCCGGCTCCTACGGGACGATGACCAGCAGGGGCGAAATCACCGGCTCAGCCAAGGGCGTTCGCTTTTCTTTAGGACTTCAGCATTGGGCTACCAAAGGCGTCTCGGCCGCGTCTTCCTTCTACCATGGCAACAGTGAGCCTGACGGAACCCGTAACCTCTCCCTATCGGCGAGGCTAAGCTACTCGCCGATAAAAAATGTAGAGGTCGATTTCATCGCTCGGTCGACCTTGGCCCGGGTGGATATTGACAACTTCGGAGGCTCATACGGCGACGACCCCAATCATATCCAGGACTATAGGCATTTTCTCTATCGGGCCCAGGTGCGCTCCCTCACCCTTAAAAATCGCTGGGAGCAAAAACTTTCCTTGGCCCTTGTCAGCTCAAGGCGAAACTACGATAACCCGGCTGACGAGATGCATCCCCAGGAGTCTGAGGCTGGCCATTTCGAAAGCCGAAGCCTGAAACTCGACTGGCAGAATAACCTTTTCCTCCACCCGTCCCATACTCTCACTCTGGGCCTCGAGCGCGAGCAAGAAGGTGGCCAATCCGACTATGTCATGAGAGCTGCCTGGGGCGAATACCGGAGCGACTTTCCCCACCAGAAAGCTGCAACCACAGGCTTCTACATTCAAGATTATTTCCGCTCGCTCGACCGTTTCTTCGTCACCTTCGGCTTTCGTTTTGACCATCATAACCGGGGAGAAGACGCTTTCACTTACCGCCTGGCCCCCGCTTACATCTGGCCGAGAATGGGAACGAAACTGAAAGGGAGTGTCGGGACGGGTTTCAAGTCTCCCTCCCTCTACCAGCTCTATGCGCCCGGGACGTTCTACGGTCCCATCGGCAACCCACACCTCAAGCCTGAAAAATGTTCAGGCTGGGATATCGGCGTTGAACAACCGATTGCTAACGAGAGGGTCCAATTGCGGCTGGCTTTAGCTTACTTCCAAAACCAGTTCAAAGACCTCATCAGTTATGATGTGAGCCGGGGATATGTCAACATCGGCCAGGCAGAATCGCGCGGCGTGGAGGCGGAGGCTGAGTTGCGCTCGGACAAAGGATTCTCGATGAACGTCGCCTACATCCGCATGGAGGCCCGGGATAAAACGAAAAACGAAGAGCTTCTCCGAAGGCCAAAAGAAAGATTCTGCGTCGCTCTCGGGTATTCGATGCATAACCGATGGAGCTTTTCATTCTCCTTCCATTACACCGGCAAGAGAAGGGACATCGATTATTCAGGCTGGCTGGCGCGGGAGGTCATTCTTCGCGGCTACGGCCTTCTCAACGGAGTCATCTCCTGTGCCCCGAGACCGAAGGTCGAACTCTTCATCAAGCTCGACAATATCCTCAACACTCGCTATGAGACAATCTATGGATACGGGACGCTGGGCTTTTCTGCCCAGGCAGGCGTAACGTTTAAAATAATATAATCCACGGAAGCCGGCGATTCTCGTTTAAGATGGGGGGTCAACGGTCGAGTATCGGCTCTTCGCGGTAATCAATCGATATTCTGGCGCCCTTGGCTATCTTGAGAAGCTCGACGACTTTGAGATAGGTCCGGTTTTTCTTCTGCCAGAGCCGGTTCAGGTTCCGGGCATAACGGGCGATGACCAAGTCCAGCCACCTTCCTTCGATGAACCGCTTGACCATCTCGACGAGGGAATAGAACTTCCGGTGGCTAAAAATCTGGGCCCACTGGAGACCAAAAAGTGAGAAGCGAGCCGGCTCGAAGACGACATGGTGGGCATCGTAAAGACCCCAATCATGGAACCTGATGCGGTTTTCTTTTTTGACTTTCTCATAAAACTCAGAGCCGGGAAGCGGTGTCAGGATCATGAATTGGGTGGAGGTCAGTCTGGCCTTTCGAGCAAACTTCACCGTCTCCTTGACCGTCCGCCAATCGTCCTCGTCAAACCCAAAGACAAACATCCCATGAATGTGGATGCCGTGTCCGCGGAGGATGCGGGCGGCGCGGGCAATCTCTTCGACAGTCTGCCGCTTTCTCATCGCCTTCAGACTTTCCGGGTTCGTCGACTCGAAACCGATGTAGACGGTGTGACAGCGCGCCCTCTTCATCAACCGGACGAGTTCAATGTCCTTGGTCACATCGGCCCGCACCTGAGCTGTCCAGCGGAACTTGAATCCCGCGCGGACCATCCCCTCGAGGAGCTCCTTCGTCCGCCGGCGGTTGGCCGTAAAATTGTCGTCATAAAAAAAGATGAAATTCCGCCGATCATCGTAACGGCGGAGCTCTTCCAGGACGGCGTCCGTGGAGCGGAACCTGTAGACCCGGCCAAACATTCCGGTCACAGCACAAAAAGAGCAATCGAAAGGACAGCCGCGCGACGTTTCGACGGGAATGATTCGCCTTCTTCTTGCTCCTTGCCTGGAGAGTTTAAGCAGCGAAAAATCGGGGAACGGAATACGGTCGAGGTCAACCCAGGCACGTCGGGAGGGGTTGTGCACCACTTCTCCATTTTTTCTATAAGAAAGATTGGGAAGTGAAGAAAATTCTTTCCCCTGCTCCCAGGCGTCGATGAAGGCCATGAGCGTTTCTTCGCCCTCGCCTCGAACGACGAAGTCAGCGTGCTCCATAGCTTCCCCGGCCAGGAAGGTGACGTGGGGGCCTCCGAGGAGCACCGGCTTTCCCAGCCGGCGGGCCTCATCGGCAATGGCATAGGCCCGGGGAGCTGTCGAGGTGATCGTCGAAATGGCGACCATGTCGGCCGATTGGACAGCGGAGAAATCGATTTTTCTTAGTTCCTCGACGAAGACCTCCACATCCCAGCCTCGTCTCTTCATCATGGTGCCCAGAATCAGAGTGCCCAGCCGGGGCAGCGGATACTTGGAGAAAATGTGATAGTTGGGTGGTTTTGGCTCAATAAAGATAATTTTTTTCATTTTCCTTTCCTTTACGATTCCCGCCCTTTTTTCGTAACCTGGATTCTTATTCCAAATTTATTCTATTCTATAAAGAAGCTCCTGTCAATCAAAATTCTCCCTCCTCTTCAATTTTTTCTTTCTTCATGGGCCAAAGAATCTCGTCCTCAAAAAAATCGACAGTCAGAAAATCGGTCTTGATTTAGAAGGCCCAGGATGTATGATATTATCGCTCTGGACATGAAAGAAAATGAAAGAACATGATGTCTTGCCAGATGTGAAGCGGGGTCGGATCCTCCTCAAGCCCATCCCGCTTTTTGTTTTTCAGTCAACCCTCAAATCGGAAATCAAGAAAAAAAGGCTGAAGGCCGAAGACGCTATCCGCATCTTCCGGACGATGCTGATGAACCGCTTTTTTGAGGAAACCATCGTTGAAATGAAAAAGGGGAGTTTCCTCCCGTGTGAGAATTTCCGCTTCACCGGAGCGACCCACCTTTCTATCGGCCAAGAAGCGGTCGCCGCCGGGACCATGGCTGCCATCCGACCGACAGATTACATCACTTCCACGCATCGCGGCCATGGCCATTCCATTGCCAAAGGGGCTTACCGGATTTATTCCATGGATCGCGAGGCCCTGCTCGAGTTCCTGGCCGATTGCCGCTTGACGCTTCCCGTTGATGAGAGGGAGCTTCGCGAGCTGGCCCTGGAACATCATCTTTACAAAACCATGTGCGAGCTTCTCGGCAAGGAGGACGGTTACTGCCGGGGACGGGGCGGCGGCATGCACATCGCCGATTTCAACGCCCGTCATCTCGGCGCCAACGCCATTGTCGGAGGAAGTTTTGCCATTGGTGTCGGCGCTGCCCTGGCCCAGCATCTCCTTGGCACAGAGGACATCGTCGTCACATTGGTCGGTGACGGAGCGGCCAACAATGGCCTTGCCCATGAAGCCATGAACTTTGCCGTCCAGGGTCAATTCGAGAGAGGGTTGCCCATTATCTTCGTCATCGAAAATAATCAATACGGCATGACCGGGCAGCAATATCCTGAAGTCACCGGCGTGCGCTATCTTGCCCAGAGAGGCGCCGGCTATAACGCTGTGAACATGCGCGCTGAAGTCGTCGATGGGATGAGCGCCCTCGCCGTTTACGACGCTGTCCGACGAGCGGCCGAACACTGTCGCCGTGGTCAAGGACCTGTCTTGCTCGAGTGCCTGACCTACCGATATCTCGGCCACTCGCTGAGTGACCCGGGAACAACCTACCGGTCTGCCCGAGAAGAGAAAGCCTGGAAAGAGCGTGACCCGATTGTCCTTTTTCGAAAAGAATTGGTCGAAGCCGGCGTGCTGACTGAAGAAGAGGCAGAAAGGATGGCAGCCTCCGTTAGAGGAAAAATCCGCGAGATTACCTGCCGGGCGGCTTCCTCGGCTGACCCGAGGGTCGAAGAAATAGAGGCGGGTCTGTTTTCGGAAACCATGGCCGTATCGGTCGAAAAAAGATGGCAGACGACTGAGCTTCTCAAGCCAGTGCGCAAGATCAAGAGGATGCCCGGAGGAAAAATTCTCTACCGGCATGCCATCTGGGAAGCTCTGGCCGAGGAGATGGTCCGTGACAAACGCGTCATCGTCTACGGCGAGGATGTCGCCGATTACGGAGGCGCTTTTGGCGTCACCATGGGCCTCCTGGAAACGTTTGGACGGAGACGGGTCTTCAACACGCCGATTTCTGAAGCGGCAATCGTCGGCACAGCCTGCGGGGCCGCGATGGCGGGCCTTCGCCCCGTCGTCGAGATCATGTATATCGACTTCATCCCCCTTGCTCTTGATCAACTTGGAAATCAGGTGGCCAAAGTCCGCTACATGTTTGGGGGCAAGGCAAAAATTCCGCTCGTCATCCGGACGACCATAGGCGGAGGGAAAGGCTATGCCGGACAGCATTCCCAGAGCCTCGAAGCCATTATCGCTCATTTTCCGGGTCTAAAAGTCGTCGCCCCTTTCACCGCTCATGACGCCAAAGGTCTTCTCAAAACGGCCATTCGCGATGACAATCCTGTCGTTTTTATCGAACACCAGCTCCTCTACGCCGACCTCGGTGTTGTCCCCGAGGAAGAATATCTGTTACCGTTTGGCCAGGCGGCGATCCTCAGAGAGGGAAAAGATGTCACCCTCATCAGCTACCTCTACATGCTCAAGAACACACTCCAAGCGGCTGACCTCCTCCAGCAAAGAAAGGGGCTGGAGGCGGAAGTCATCGACCTGCGGACGCTCGTTCCCCTCGATAGAGAAACAGTATGTCGGTCGGTGAAAAAGACTGGCCGGTGCTCCCTTATCATCCAGGCTCCCCTCACAGCAAGTTTTGCTGAACACGTCGCTTACGAAATCCAGCGGAATGTTTTTCCCCACCTTCGCGCCCCCCTCGAAATCATCTCCGCCTACCCGATTCCGCCGCCCATGGCCGCACCCCTCGAGAATGAAAACATCCCCTCTGCCGAGCGTATTTTCAGGTCCGTGCTATCGCTTTTTGAAGATTGAGCCATGATCCATATCCTGGATAAAAACATTTATATCGTCTCCATTGCCCGGACTCCTATCGGACGGTACAACGGCCGCCTTTCGGACTTCTCCGCCCCGCAACTGGGCGGCGCCGCTATCGCCGGAGCTATCCAGAGAGCTGGAATTTCGAACCGGCAAGTGGAACTCGTCACCATGGGCTGCGTCGTTTCCTCGGGTCTCGGCGAAGCGCCGGCCAAACAGGCAGCCATCCTGGCCGGCCTGCCCGAAGCCATTTATTCAAGAACAGTCGAATCCGTCTGTGGCTCGGGGCTTGAGGCTCTCGTCTCGACAGTCGATGCGATGGTCGCCGGTCGGGTCCGGCTTGCTGTCGCCGGGGGGATGGAATCCCGGACTAACGCGCCTTATCTTCTTGAACCAAAGTTCTTTCGTAGCGGCACTCACTACACGAAAGGACAACGCCTGCGCCTCAAGAGAATGGGCGCCTACCGATGGCAATACAGCGAGAACGCCGAAGAACAACTCAGCCTCTCCAGCATTGTCGATGCGACAGCTTATGATGGTCTCTTCTGGCCACCGGAAAGGAAGTTCATGAGGGAATACGCTGTCGCTTTTGCTCAAAAGAACGGCATCCGCCTCGAGGATGTCAACAGCCATGCCGCCTCAAGCCATGAGAAAGCCCGGCGAGCCCAGCAAAAAGGTTTTTTTCAGGATGAAATCGTCCCTGTGGGCGAGGTCACCCAGGATGAGCTTCCCTCGGCCGAGGCGCTGGAGAAAATGAAGGAGGAAGCGCAGAGCGATATTGCCTGCGCCTATAACGCTTCCTCTCCAGCCGACAATGCGGCAGCAGCCATCCTGTCCACAGAAGAGATGCTCGATACTTGTCATCTTAAACCCCTGGCCCGGCTTCTTGGTTTCAGTCGGGTGGACGGGCCGGCGGCAGATTTCATCGATTCACCCGTCCGGGCCCTTCAAGACCTCTTGGCTGCCCTGGCCAGGAAAGGATACGCCGAAGAAAAATTTGAAGTCCTCGAGCTCAACGAAGCCTTTGGCATTCAGCTCCCCGTCTACATGCGGGCATTTCCCGGCAAATTGATCAACCCCAACGGCGGCGCCATCGCCCTCGGTCATCCTCTTGGCTCAGCCGGGATCCGCCTTCTGGCGACGTTGATTTATTCTTTGATACGGCTCCGCGTCCGGTTCGGAGCCATCGGCCTCTGCTTCGGTGGCGGCGGTTCCTACGGACTCGCCGTCGAAAGGCTATGAAAAATAGAAGTGAACTCTCCCTTCCTCAAGAGATGACCGCCCTCGTCCTGGCCGGGAGAGGGTTCGCCAGCCTTAGGTTCGAGCGCCTCCCCGTTCCCCGACCAGGACCGAATCAATTTCTGGCTCGCGTCGATGCCGTCTATGCTTGCTCATCCGACGGCAAGCTGATTGAAAGCGGCCGCGACCATCCCCTCATGGCCGGGTGGGACCCGGAGCTCTGGCCAGTGGTTATCGGGCACGAGGGGTGCATCACGGCGGTTGAAGTCGGCCAGAACCTCAAGAATAGAATCGAGGTTGGCCAGTCGTTCGTTCTTCAGCCGGCCATCAACGTCCGCCCCCTTAATTACCCGGAGCGGTATCGGGACGCGAGTCTCATTCAGAAAATCGCCGTCGGGTACACCCTCGGCGGCCTCTTCGCCGAGTACATCTTGATTCTTGAAGAAGTCATCGAAACCGGCTCGGTCATCCCCTATGACCCTTCCCGGGTTCCCTATTTTGCCGCCGCTTTCAGCGAGCCGCTCTCCTGTGTTTATTCCTCCCAGAATCAGGTTGCCCATATCTACAAGGAGGGGCCAGAGGCCCATCGGGAAGTCCGGCTCGGTCTCAAGGAAGGAGGGGTCGTTCTCGTGCTGGGAGCTGGCCCGATGGGAATTCTCCATGCCGACCTGGCCCTCACTCACCGGCCCCGGGCGGTCCTTATTTCAGAGCCTCTTGCCGAACGCCGGCGCGAGGCAGAAGCCATGATTGGCCCAAAGGCGAGAGCGCGAGAAGTCGAGTTTCTCGTCACCTCCCCCCAGGAATTGCCCAGCCTCTTGAGTCGAATTACCGCCGGCCGCGGAGCCGACGATTGCATCAGCGCCCTCGGCATCGCCAAAGTCCAGGAGCAGTCCATCGATTACTTGGCCAAAGGCGGAATCGCCGTCTTTTTTGGGGGCGCCAAGGCAGGAGAAAGCCTGATCACTCTGGACACCCGCCGCATTCATTACGACAGCATCACGCTCGTGGGCTCTTCAGGTGGGGACCCGTCCGATGTCCGGGCTGTTCTCAAACTGCTCGAGGAAGGCGAGATTTCGGCCGATGGATATGTCCGGAGAGTGGGCGGACTGGATGCGGCGCTCGAGCTTGTCAAATCCGTCCGCGACCAATCCTTTTTCGGGAAGGGCCTCATCTATCCACGTGTCCGTCACCCTCTGTTTGCCGTCGAATCATGGTCGAGAGAAAAGGAGGCCGAGTTCCTCGCTAAAACTTCTCCTTGAGATAGCCTGCGGTCATGAAAAAACTCGTCCAGTTCGGAGCCGGAAGCATCGGGCGGTCCTTCATCGGTCAACTTTTCTCACGGGCCGGTTATGAGGTCGTTTTCGTCGACGTGGAGGAGAGGATTATCAGGGCTCTCAACACTCGGCGGGAATACATCGTCAAAATCCTTGATGAGAAACAGGAGACTTGGGTCATCAAGAATGTGCGCGGCCTTCATGCCAGCCAGCTCGAACGGGTCGCCGAGGAAGTAGCCGAAGCTGATTGTTTGGGAACGGCCGTGGGCAAAAATGCCTTGGCGGAGGTTGTGCCAGCCCTGGCGCGAGGACTCGCCCGCCGCTTCGAGCGTTCTGGCTTAAGGCCCGTTGACCTCATCATCTGCGAAAACATCCTTGACGGCGCACGCTTCCTGAGAGACAGGCTCAAACCTGCGCTCCCGCCCGAATTTCCCCTGGACGCGATGCTCGGTCTCGTCGAGACGAGCATCGGAAAAATGGTCCCCATCATGTCCGCTCAGGAGAAGGAAAAGGACCCGCTTCTCGTCTATGCCGAGGCTTATAATACTCTCATCCTGGATAAGAAAGCGTTCAAAGCCCCCATCCCTGCCGTGCCCGGTCTCGACCCTAAAGAGAATATGAAGGCGTATGTCCACCGCAAGTC
>CAYUKK010000068.1:0-28804 GCA_964445305.1 uncultured Eubacteriales bacterium | reverse complement strand
CCAGCCCCTCGCCTGTTCCCCCCAATTCTCCAAGTGGGGATTAATGGGCCTTAGATCCAACATAGGGAAAGTGCGTGTGGAGGCTAGGGGTTGGGATTACGAAGCCCAGACCATCGCCTGTTTCCCGTGGCATCAAACGCTCGGGTCGGCGTTCCGAGACGCTATCGAAAGCTTTGTTTTTTATGTATTAACCACCCCTACCCCTCTCCGAGAAACACGCCCCCAGGAATTCTTACTTACTTAGCCATTAAATCCCCCTACCTCCTTTGAACCATCAAAGGGGGCTGAGAAAAGGTGGGCGTCTTTCGAGCAGGCCGGAGGGGAACAATGGTCAGCGTCTCGGGTAAGCTCAGCCCCCGAACCACGACAGGACCCGTCGGGTGCTTTTATCGGCAATTTCGGGTTTTCCCCGGGCCGTTGACTTATCAGGGGGCAATCTGCTATTTTAGCGGTCTCGGCGCTATCGTCTAGAGGCCTAGGACAGGTGGTTCTCAGCCATCAGACCGGGGTTCGAATCCCCGTAGCGCTGCCAGTGATTTTTTCTCGAATTTTCTCCGTTGATGTGACCGTTAAGGGCTTTTCTTTTTTTCATGGTTAGGCATTGGAGAAGCCTTTCGTCAATGAGACAGCTCGCTAATACCTGAAGCGAGGCGGAGGCAGCCTTATCAGCCTAATGACGCCTTCCGCAGGAAGAGGATTTCATCAAGTCCCTCGAGATGTTTGAGGCAGCACCTAACGCCGGGAAGGACCAAAGGAAAATAAAATTGCCTGTTTTCTTGGGCGGCCTTTTGGCTTAAAATAGAAGCTGAGCGACAAAACAAAGGGAACGGCCAGGTGGAAAAGAAGAGACGCGCTCCCGGGTTGGGAAAAGTCCTTTTGGCAGTGGTTCCCTTGATTCTTGTCTCCGTCGACGCTTCCTGCCTGAGCTCAAAAGGAAAACTCACCGGCGAGGTAGCCCGGCAAAAGCTTTCTCAAGCATTTGACTGTCCCATTGTCCTTCTTCTTCCCGAAGGCAAAATCACCGACTATTTCCAGCTTGATATGCCCATGCCTTCCCTTCGGGCGGCGCAAGAATCGGCTGAAGTGTTGAAGGGCCTGGAAAAAGCGTCGAAGATCATCAGGCTACTCACTTCCCTCACTGAAGCAGGTTTTATCTCTTTTTCGTATTCTTCTCCCCGGATCGTTTTTGACCCCAAACAGAAGGTTCAGCCGCTCCGAGCTGTTTATGAAATCCAGGTGGCTTTGACGGAAAAGGGAAAGCAATTCCAGCTGGCCGAAAAGCCAGGCGATTCTCCACTTTCGCTGTTCCCGAAGTATTTTCTCTTATCTCCCGTCCCGGAAAAGGGTTTCTCCGAAGCGTTCGAAGGGGAATTCGCCGTTACCTGCTTGAAGCTCTGCGAGAAAGTGGTTACCCAAATCAAACGCATCCGCAAAACGGGGAAGCAGACAGCCACCGTGGATTTCGAATGGAGATTTGACCGTTTCACTCCTCTGGGCGAGTTTATCAGCCACGACTTTGAGTGGACATTTTATGAAGGCTTTTTCTCGGTCATGGCTTTTCGAGAAGGAAATCTGCGTCGCGTCGTTGACCTTCTCGATGGGAAGATCAGCACGAGCGAGAGCGTGCGCTTTATCGCCGATGGGGAGGGCTGGCGAGTCGAGCTTCAGCCGGGTCTTTGAGGCTGAACAGTGGCCAGGTTTCTCGATAAGTTTTTCTTCGTTTTCCACTCCGGAATAATCCTTCTCATCCTTTTCGGCTGGACCTGGAAGAAGACGCGATTGGCTAACCTCATCGTCATCCTCCTGACTGCATTTTCCTGGTTCATCCTGGGCATCTGGTATGGTTATGGGTATTGTCCGAGCACGGACTGGCACTGGCAGGTGCGGGCCAAGCTGGGCATCCACGATTTGCCGACTTCCTACACCAAGTTTCTTGTCGATTCTCTGACCGGCTGGGATATCAGCCAGAAAACAGTCGACGTGGTGACACTCCTTCTTCTTCTTTCCGCCCTCGCGGCTTCCATCTTGATGAACATCCGGGACTGGAAGAAGAAGCATGAACATTAGCTTTCCCTTTGACCCTTTGAAGAGGTCAGAGGAGACAGAAAGGCTGGTCATGAAAGGGGAGAAGCGCCTCTACCATAAGTTCCGCGCCGCTCCCTATTATAGAGGGATTGCGACGGCAGATGCCATCGGCTGCTCCTTCCTTTGCGCCTACTGCTGGAGTTACAGACGGAACGAGAACCCGGTTGGTTTTGGCCGCTTCTTCTCCGCCGAGGAAGTGGCGGCCAACTTGCTCCGCCTGGCCCGGCAACGTTGGCTTGAGCTCTTCCGGGTTACGGGTTCTGAACCCATCCTTGGCCCATCCTCCCTCCGCCATCTCCTCCATGTCATCGAGATTATTCAACGCCAAAAGCCGCACGCCAAGTTTATCCTCGAGACCAATGGCCTTGTTCTCGGTTACCAGCCGGAATTTGCTTCCCAGCTCATGAGGGATGGCTTGCTGATTCGAATCGCCATCAAGGGCGTTGACCCCGTTTCTTTTGAAAAGATTACCGGCGCCGGGGCGGATTTTTTTCCGCTTCCCCTCCGGGCTCTTCAAACCCTCGAACAGCTGGGGGTTCATGTTTGGCCGGCGTTGATGGCTGATCTTTTCGGGGAAGCAGAGATTGTCCGCTTTAAGAAGGTGCTTCGGGAGTACCGAATCCGGGCTGAGCTCGAGCTCGAAAGCTTAGAGCCTTATCCTTTTGTCCTCGAAAACATGCGACGCCGCGGCCTTGTCTTAAGAAACGCTTGACGGGAGTCCCTTTTTCTGGCCAAAGAACTTCCTGGCCATCTCCTTCATCTGGCTAATATGGGAGGCGATGGTCTCCTTGGTTGAAGCATAAGAGCCGGGAAACTCTCTTTCAAGGCGGCCGAGAACACCTTCCACCTGGTTGATGAAGGCCGTGGCCAGGTTTTCCCCCTCCCCTTCCTGAAGGAGTTTGGCCATCCTCGCCAGGACGCTATTGTAGTCCGTCCTCGTTTCGCCCAGGTTGATGTTGCCTGGATAGAGTTCAACCAGGTCTTTCAGGACCTGGCGCTGGGAGGGAGTCTGGGCCAGATGAAGGATGGCCTGCCCTATGGACCGGCCCGGGTCATAAGCCCATGGATTGTAAGCATAGTCGGCGCACGTCAGGAGAGGCAAGCGGTTGATGTCGTTCTGGGGGCTGAGGGGGTTGCTCATATAGCCCTCGGCGAATTCGCATAATGTCGGGTCTCTACCTGTGACAGGACCGAGATGGAGCACGGGGTGTCTGTCGTTGACCGGATAGTTATCCCAGATAATGAGCTTATGCAGGACAATTTCTTTGTAAGCTTTGGCACACCCGGATGTGATCTGGGTCGTGACCACCCTGTCGCCAGTCCAGAAAACATAGATATTTTCATCGAGCTTACGGCCTAAAGCACTGAGGTAAGCCCGTGCATCAGCCTCCTCCCCGCATCCCCAGTAGTAGACAGGGCAGAAGATGAGGTTAGCTGCGCGGTCTTTTTCCCTGAGTCTGGCCAGAAGCCGGTTCGCCAATTGGGCATGCCTATCGCCCAGCTTGGCCTTGTCCTCACCTTCGACAGGGATATCGTCATAGCTCAAGCTGAACCACCGGACTCCCAGGTTTTGCATCCAGGCGAAGTGTTGCCACAGGCTCTCAAAATCCTCATCGCTCTCGTATCGGAAGGGCCGCTCGGAAAAAAGCTGAGGATGGAGAGCAAAGCAAAAATGGATGCCCTCCTCCTGGCAGGCGGCGACGACTTTCTCATAAGCCAGTTTTTTCGATTCGGGGATGGGCTCCCACCACCGGTTGACGAATTTTTCCGGGTCATGGAACATCGAGGTGTAGCAGTTCATTAAGAAGTTCATCTTGGACTTGACGAGATAGGGGATTTCTGCCAGGTACTGTTCTGCCCCCCATGCCCACCCCTTGGTGCCACGGATCTTGAACCCTGGCTCGGACTGGCCAGGGGGGAGAGGCTCCGGGAATTCGCGGACTTTACTGGGGAGTGTAATCCTGTAGGGCGGATACTTGCTTTCCTCGCCGGACATCTTCGAGAATGCGCTCAGGGGCTCCTGAAGATAGAAATAGAAAACTAACCCCGTGATGACCAGAATGTGTTTTTCTTTTATGCTCATGGGTTCAAAACAGAAGCGAAAGAGATATCTACCATGGCGATGGAATCCTGTCAATGCGGTGAGATGGGGTTTTCTCTTTGCTTCCTGGCCGCGGCTGAGGAAGGAAAGGAGCAAACAGAGGGTGGCTGGGAAGCCAGGATTCGAACCTAGATTCCATGATCCAGAGTCATGTGTCCTGCCATTGGACGACTTCCCAGCCGCCCTTCCATGATAATCGATTTTGGTGCCTTTTTCAACACAGCCAGCGGGGTTCGTTGACAGGCGGCAGGATTCCCTGATAACATGGACGGCCCATTATGAAAAAAACCTGGTTCCGGCTTTCCCTCATCCTGCTCCTTACGGCTGTTTTTCTGTACTTTTTTTTCCGCAGCGTCAGTTGGAAAGAAGTTCTTCGCCACTTAGGCGATGTCAACTTGCCCATCTTCATTTTGAGCCTCATCCTCGTGCCTCTCCATCTTGTCACCCGCTCTTGGCGATGGCGTTTGCAGCTCGTGGGCGAGAAGAAAGACATTCCTTTTTCCAGCCTCGTTCGGGCGACGACGGTCGGGTTTGCGGTTAATTTTGTTTTTCCCGGCCGGGTCGGCGAGTTGGTTCGGCCTCTCTACCTTGCTCAAAAAGAGAGGATCCGCAAGGGCTTTACCCTGGGGACGATCCTCGTCGAGCGCATTGTCGACATTTTCACCAATTGTTTTCTTCTCGGTTTTTTCCTCGTTCTCCGGCCCTGGATAAAGAACCCGTTATCCGTAACCTCAGAATCAAAATCTAATCTCTACTTTTACGGCGTATTGAGCCTGGGGTTTGCTCTGGCGCTGCTTTTCATTGTCCTTTGCCTGATTTTTTTTCGCTCCCGGACCATGGCTGTCTTATCCTTTCTTCTAAGGCCTTTTCCCCAAAAATTTGCCCAGCGTGTCCTCGTTCTCATCGAGGATTTCATCGAAGGGCTAAGCCTCTTTCCCTCGCTCCGGATTTTCTTTCTTTACGTGCTTTTATCCTTTGTTGTTTGGCTGGGAATCATCTTCTATTATTGGGTTTTTTTCCTGGCCTTCCGTATCGAAATAGCTTTCTTGCATCTTTTTCCCTATGTTTTCCTGACCATGGTCGGAGCTTCCATCCCCACGCCCGGGATGGTTGGCGGATTCCATTACTTTTCCCGTTTGGCCTTAACGGCCCTTTACGGCGTCGATTCTAACCTGGCTGTCGGGGCGACCATCGTTGTCCATGCCCTCCAGGTCGTGGTGACAGCGGTCCTGGGATATGCTATATTATGGAAAGATGGGTTAACGCTCATCCAGCTGAGGAAATTGGGAGAGCAGAGAAGCCAATGAAATGCCCCTTTTGTAATCATCCCGAAAGCAAGGTTATTGATTCCCGAGAGAGCAAGAAAGGGCTGTCCATCCGGCGGCGACGGGAGTGCATGGCCTGCAAGAAGCGGTTCACGACTTACGAGAGGATCGAGGAAATTCCCTACATGGTGATCAAGAAGGATGGCAGCCGGCAGCCGTTCGATGGCCAGAAACTCTTGCGCGGTTTGCTCAAGGCGTGTGAGAAGAGGCCAATCCCGGTGCGCAAGCTGGAGGAGATCGTCGAGGAGGTTGAGAACAAAGTGCAGGAAAAGCCGGACAAGGAAATCAAAGCGTCCGAGATCGGCTCGTATGTCATGGACAGACTCAAAGCGCTGGACAAAGTCGCCTATGTTCGGTTCGCCTCCGTTTACCGAGAGTTCAAGGATGTGCTGGAGTTTAAGCAAGAGCTGGAGAGTTTGCTCAAGGAAAAATAGCATTCTTCCCCCATGGTCAAGCGGATCAAGCCTATTTCCAAGGTTATCCGGGTCGACGCTGAGGTCAGCCGGATCAGGAGCCGGAAAGTCGTCAGATTGGGCTACGCGGCGGCCTGGGACCTGCACTGGATTCCCCGAGTCGACATTTACGAGAGGGGAGAGGAGATTTTCGTCGAAGCGGAAATTCCTGGCGTCTCGGCCTCTGAAGTCGAGATTACGGTGCAGAGCAACCGGGTAGAGATCAAGGGCCGGAAAAAGGAGACTTTCTCTTCGAAGAGGATAAAGTTTCTCCGGTTGGAGCGGGAGTTTGGCACTTTCCGCCGGCTCATCACTCTGCCCGGCACGGTCGTTCCGGACAAGGCGAGGGCTTTTCTCTCCAACGGCGTGTTGAAGCTCTGCCTCAAGAAGTACTTGGTCGAGGAGGACAAGGATGGCCGAAAAGGATAGCCGGAACGGGGAAGGACTCGAGGATCTCATCGAGGAGCGGGATCAGAAGCTTCAGATTCCCCCCAAGCTCCCCGTTCTTTTGCTTCGCGACATCGTCGTTTTTCCCTACATGATTGCTCCTCTTTTTGTCGGCCGCGAAAAATCCAAGAATGCCATTGACCACTCTCTGGCCACCCATCGGATGATTCTCCTTTTGACCCAGAAGGACATGGAGGTCGAGGACCCCAAACGGGAGGATGTTTATGACGTTGGCACCGTCGCCCTGATCATGCGTATGCTCAAGCTGCCCGACGGCCGCGTGAGAATCCTCGCCCAGGGGTTGATCAGGGCCAAGGTCGAATCTTTTGAGGAAGACCAACCCTTTATCCAGGCTCAAATCACGGTTATCCATGAGCCGGAGCCGAAGGAGAGGACCATCGAAAGCGAGGCCCTTGTCCGCAACGTCCGAAGCGGACTGGAGAAGGCTACTTCCCTCGGGAAAAACATCCCGCCCGAAGTCCTCATCATCGCCGCCAATGTCGAGGAAATGGGTCGTTTGGCCGATTTGACCGCCGCCAACCTCGACCTAAAAGTTGAGGAAGCTCAAAAAATCTTGGAGACCATCGAGCCAGCTCTGCGGTTGCGAAAAGTCTTTGAACTCCTGACGAGAGAACTCGAGCTTCTGGATATGCAGTCCCGGATTAGCACCGAGGCCAAGGGAGAATTGGACAAGCTCCAGCGGCAGTACTTTTTACGGCAACAGCTCAAAGCTATCCAGAAAGAACTCGGGGAAGGAAGCGAGCTCCAGGAGGAAATCAAAGGTTACCAGGAAAAGCTGGCCAAGCTCAAAGTCTCGGAGGAAGTGCGCGAGGAGCTCGAGAAGCAGATAAACCGACTTTCCCAGATGCACCCTGAATCTGCCGAGACAGCTGTCGTGCGCAACTACCTCGACTGGATGTTCTCCCTCCCCTGGAACAAGAGCACCGTCGATAACCTTGACCTCCGCAAAGCCAAGAAGATCCTGGACGAAGACCATTATGGCCTGGAAAAAGTCAAGGAGCGAATCCTCGAGTACCTGGCGGTGAGGTCGCTTTCCAAGAAAATCAAGGGGCCCATCCTCTGCTTTGTCGGACCGCCGGGAGTGGGAAAGACTTCCCTCGGTCGTTCTATTGCCCGGGCTCTGGGGAGGAAGTTCATCCGCATTTCTCTGGGCGGCGTTCGGGATGAAGCGGAAATCCGGGGACACCGGCGCACCTATGTTGGAGCGATGCCAGGCCGCATCATCCAGGGAATCCGGCGGGCGGGGTCGAACAACCCTGTTTTCATGATGGACGAAGTGGACAAGATTGGCGCGGATTTTCGGGGCGACCCTTCCTCCGCCCTTCTTGAAGTCCTCGACCCCGAACAGAACAACTCTTTCCGCGACCACTACCTCGGTGTTCCCTTTGACCTCTCCCGGGTGATGTTCATCACCACGGCCAACCTCCTTGAGCCTATCCAGCCCGCGTTCCGTGACCGGATGGAGGTCATCAACCTCCCGGGCTACACAGAGGAGGAAAAGCTCCAGATTGCCCTCCGGCACCTCGTCCCCAAGCAGGTCAAGGAGCATGCGCTCGACCCGAAATTCCTCCTTTTTACAGAGGGCGCGATCCGCAAAATCATTTCTCTCTACACCCGAGAGGCGGGGGTGAGGAATCTGGAGAGGGAAATCGCCTCCATCTGCCGGAAGGTGGCGAGAAAGGTGGCTGAGGGCAAGAAGCGTACCTATCGTATTACGTCCCAGAATATCGAGAGCTACCTCGGTCCACCCCGCATTTTCAAGGACCAGCTCATGCAGAAGGACCAGGTGGGAGTGGCCACCGGATTAGCTTGGACGGAGACGGGCGGAGAAATTCTTTTCGTTGAAGTAACGAAGATGAAGGGCAAGGGCAATCTCTCCCTGACCGGCTCACTCGGGGACGTCATGAAGGAATCCGCGCAGGCCGCCCTGAGCTATGCCCGAGCCCACGCGGAGGAATTCGGAATCGACCCCAATCTCTTTACCGAGAATGATTTCCACATCCACATCCCCGAGGGAGCCATCCCCAAAGACGGGCCCTCGGCGGGGATCACCATCGCTACGGCCTTGGTTTCCGTTTGCACCAACAAGAAAGTGAGGCGGGATGTGGCTATGACTGGCGAGATCACGCTCCGGGGCAACGTCCTTCCCATCGGCGGAGTGAAAGAGAAAGTCCTAGCTGCTCAGCGAGCCGGGGTTCGCCGGATCATCCTCCCCGCCCCGAACAAGAAAGACCTTATCGATATCCCGCGCAAGGTCAAGAACGAGATCGAATTCATCTTTGTTGAGGAAATTAAGCACGTCTTTGCTCATGCTCTGGTCAGTCCTCCTGGGGAGGGGGCGGACGAGAGAGCTCAGGCATGAAGCTTCGTTCCCTTCGTGAAAAAGACATAATTGCAGCCCTGAAGAAAGAATTTGCTGATTCGGATAGAGGCCTTATCCTCGGGATCGGCGATGACGCGGCTCTTGTTCGGGGCCGGGCGAGCCGCCTTTTCCTCACTACCGACTTGCTCATTGAGGGCATCCACTTCCTCACGGCGCTCCACCCTCCTTATGAGCTGGGCCGAAAAGCTCTCTATGTTAATTTGAGCGATATCGCGGCCATGGGTGGGACGCCCCGCTACGCTCTTCTCGGGCTCGGGCTCAAGGCTGACCTCGGTCGGTCCTGGGCGGAAAAATTCTTCCAGGGCTTTAAGGCCGCGGCCAAGGAGAGTGGAACATGCCTCGTCGGGGGCGATATCTCAGCGTCGAAGAAAGTTGTCATCTCGGTGACGGTAATGGGCGAGGGGAAGCGGGCTGTCAAGAGAAGCGGCGCCAGGCCGGGTGATTTGATTTTCGTCTCCGGCTCACTCGGGGATGCCGCCGCCGGTCTCAGGCTGCTCAGGAGGGGGTTGGGGAAGCAGAAAGACGACCGCGCCCAGGCTCTCATCCAAGCTTTTTTGGACCCCAAGCCGCCCCTTTCCCTGGGGCCTCTCCTGGCGCGCCGCAGACTGGCGACGTCGATGATCGATACGAGCGATGGCCTGTCCATTGACCTTGCCCATCTCTGCGAGGAGAGCCAGACCGGAGCTGAAGTCTATGTCGAAAAACTGCCGCTCTCCGAGGCGATCAGGGTCTTCGAAACAAGACCCTTAGCGTTAGCCCTTCATGGGGGCGAGGATTACCAGCTCCTTTTTACTGTTTCTCCCCGAAACCTCCCCAGCTTAGCTAACCTTCAGAAGCGGTTTCCGCTTCATTGGATCGGTCGGATGACATCGACAAGGTCGATCTGGATTATGGATAAAAAGGGGAGGAGGAGTCCTCTTTTGCCCAAGGGATACCAGCACTTTGCCAGGGGACCCAAATTTGCCGATAGGAGCTTGCCATCCAGCGAAAAGCTTTGTGCTCAGGCAAAATGAGGGCGATAGGCCGACACCCGAGGCCTGGTGGCTGGGTTCGGGAGCCGACCTGACGGGACGCTGACCATCGTTCCCCTCCTAAGTCCTTGGGAGGGGTAGGTGAGGTCAATATCAAAAACAAACTTTCGATAGGGCCTCGAAACGCTGACCCGACCGTTTGAGGCGATGGGGAACAGGCGAGGAGTTTGGGTGAGGAAGCCCGTCGAAGCCTGATCCGGCATGGTCTCTCGAGCTAAACAAGAGAAGAGCGAACTTGCCCGAAGCGGGGTTGACAAGAGCTTCGATTTTCGTTATTTGGTAAGCAAATTAGAGGGAGTCCGGAGTTACGGGAGGAGGCCGGCATGAAGACAAAAAGAGCGAGGTGCTTTGTTTTTCCAGGCTTGAGTTTTTTCTTATTTTTCGTCCCCCTTTCCCTATGGGCGGGAGGCTGGAATAACACACTTCTGGGCTGTCGAGCCATCGGATTGGGGGGCGCTTTTGCTGGTCTGGCTGATGACCCGAGTGCTATCTTCTACAACCCCGGCGGTTTAGTCTTCCAGGAAAGCCGGATGAGCTTGGCCATCAACGGTTTTTATATCTGGCCGACTTTTGAGTATACGCCGCCTTGGGGGACGACGATTCGGAGCCGCTACGATAACCCCTTGCCCCAGTTTTTTCTAAGCTACAAGAGCAGTCCGAGGCTCATTCTGGGTCTGGGTTTTTATGTTCCTTATGCGGGATCAGGGGTCGACTGGAAAAAAGAAGACCTGGGGTTTCCCTTCAAGTCGAGCCTCGGAGTTTCTTCTATCACTCCCACACTGGCCTATCAGATTACCGAAAACCTCTCGGTGGGGATGAACCTCAATTTTTACACGGCCAAGTTCAACCTGACTACAGATAGACCGGGAGTGGGTCTGATGAAAACAGAAGAAACAGGGTCGGCCTTATCGGCCAGTGCCGGGGTTTTCTACCGGAACCCGGGCAAGGGAAGCATGGGCTTTACCGTGAGAGGCCCAGCCAAAATCAGGCTCGAGGGTGTCACAGCGATGCCCTTCGGACCGTATGAGCTCAAGTTCGACTCGGAGACGGTCATTCGGTTGCCGTGGGATGTTGAGGCTGGAGTTTCCTTCTGGCTTGGGGAGCGCTTGGTCCTGAGTGTCGACGCTCAGTACACGCTATGGTCAGTTCTGGAGAAAGTCGAGAAGACGATCAAGGGAATACCTTACCAGGGTGACCTGCGAACTGAAGAAGCCATGAACTTCAAGAACATCCTTATCGTCCGGGCTGGCGCCGAATACTCCTTCCCCCAGGGGCTTTTTTTCCGAGCCGGCATCGGCTTTGACCGGAGCGCCACACCGCTCGAGTCGTTGAGTATTGCCAATATTGATGTCGATAAAATCACCTTGCTCGGGGGAATTGGCATCCGTTCGGGCCGGATGGGTATCGATTTTGCCACTGCCTACGGGTGGGGAAAGGAGAGAGAGATAACATCTCCTCTGGACGTCTATCCGCCCATCAAACAGAAGTTCAACCTCAATGTCTTTATTGTCGGAATCGGCGTGACTTTTTACTATTGAGAGAAACAGAGGTCGTAGGGGCAAGCTAAAAGCAGAACAGCGAGAAAAAATGGCTAAAAAAATTTTTCCCGTGATGGCGATTCTTTTTCAGGCATTCCTTCCTTGGTCTGGTCTGATATCCAGCCAGGAACAGAAGGTCAAAGGGGACATAAGGCAAGAGGTCGTTAACGCCAGCAATCGTTTCGGGCTTGCCCTTTACCACCAGGTTAGAGGCGAGAAAGGAAATCACTTTTTCTCGCCCCTCAGCCTTTCTTTTGCCCTTTCCATGGCGCTCGAGGGAGCGCGAGGCGAGACAGCCGAGGAGATGGTCCGTGTCCTTTGCTTGCCTCGCCGCGAATCGGAGAGACGGGAGGGGATGGCCAGAATTAGAGACCTGATCAATCAGCCCGGCCGAAAATCCGAGCTTCATCTCGCCAATGCCATCTGGGTTCAGCAGGATTTCCCCATCCTTCAGAGTTATCTCGAAGTGATTGCCCGTTCCTATCAAGGCCGAGCGACCAACGTCGATTTCGTCGGTCGGAGAGAGGAGGCGAGGAAAAAGATCAACGATTGGACGGCTGAAAAGACGGCTGGGAAAATCAGAGAGCTTATCCCGCCCGGGTTTTTGAACTATCTCACCCGTTTGGTCCTGACCAATGCTATTTATTTCCGGGGTTTGTGGCTTTTCCCCTTTGACCCCACGGCCACTCAGCCAGAGAAGTTCTATCTTCCGGATGGCCAGGAAGCGGACGTGCCGATGATGCGATTCCTCGGCGAAAAGGCTAAATTCTCTTACGCCGAGGATGAGCAATTTCAGGTTCTGGAGATGCTCTATGAGGGTAAAGACCTGTCCATGGTCATTCTCCTGCCGCGGGCGAAGGATTTGGCCCCGCTTGAGGTCAACTTATCCCTTGAGGAACTGGACAAGTGGAAGTCACGGCTCCGGGAACGCCGCGTCGATGTTTATTTACCTCGATTCAAGCTGGAAACTCGATATCCTCTCAAGGATGTCTTGATGGCCATGGGCATGGTCAGGGCCTTTTCTGACCGGGCTGATTTTTCGGGTATCGATGGCCGACAGGACCTCTTCATCCAGGCTGTTATCCATCAAGCCTTTGTCGAGGTCAATGAGGAAGGGACAGAGGCAGCTGGGGCCACAGGAGTGCTCATCGGTCTCACTGCCTACATTCCGGAGAAGCCAGTTATTTTCCGGGCTGACCATCCCTTCCTCTTCTTCATTCAGGAAAAAAGCTCAGGCTGCATTCTTTTTATGGGCCGGCTGACCGACCCCCGTTAGAATTTTTTCCAAGTTTTCCAGCTTTTCCTGAGAAAACTCGGCTCTTCCAGAAGTGCTTTGTCTCAGCGGCGCGAACTTCCATCTCCTATTCCTTAGTTTACCGATAGAAAAACTATAAATAATGGGTTAGGTTTTTTGATTTCGAAAATGGGCTGGCCATCGAAGACCTGATACAGAATTCCCGAGGGAGGGGAAGACGTCAAGGAGGTTCACCATTTTGCCCTCCTTCACTTCCTGGCCGCCGGCCTGACCTATTCTCTTGAAGGGGGTTGACCTTTTTTAAAAGAGAAGCGAACCCTCGAAAATGAGTTCAGCCGGTCCTGACTGATGAACTTTTTCGCCCTGCCATTCGACGACCAGCCGTCCCATGCTTGTCCTGACCACAACCTCTCTGTCAGTCAGGTTTTTCAGGATGGAGGCAACGGCCGCCGCCGTCGCCCCGCTTCCGGAGGAGAGGGTCTCTCCGACGCCTCTTTCCCAGAAGAGGACATCGATCTCCTGCCGGTTGAGGACGCGGATGAATTCAATGTTGGTTCGGTTGGGGAAAAAAGGATGGGATTCAATCTCTCTCCCAATCTGGTGCCACTCGATTCGGGACGGAAAACGGTCGACGAAGATGGCGCAGTGGGGGTTGCCGATGGAAACGACGGTTATGGAATAGATTTTCTGGTTGATGGACAGGGGATAATCGATGATTTTCTCGTGGACACTTCCGTCATCGAAGGGAATATCGCGGGAGCGAAAACGGGGAATGCCCATTTCGATTTTGATCTCAAACAGGTTATCCCTGGTCTCGAGAAGCTCGCATTCCCTTTCGCCCGTGCTCGTCTCGAACGTCACGCGCGGCGGGTGGACCTTTTTCTGGAAGAAGAGGTAGGCTGTTGCGCAGCGGAGGCCGTTGCCCGAGATTTCAGGCTCGGAGCCGTCAGCGTTGAAGATGCGGAAGGCGACTCGCCCCTGAGCCCGGTCCTTGACAGAAATAAGGAGGAGACCATCGGCCCCCACCCCGGTGTGGCGGTCGCAGACGCGACGGGCAAAGCTTGGAAGGTCGGCAATTGCTTCACTCTCCGTCGGGTCAACGACGAGGAAGTCATTTCCCAGAGAGTGAAGCTTGGTGAATTTCATCTACGGCACTCTCAGGGTCACGATTCTGTCTATGGATTCTCCGTCCCGCTCTCGGCGAACGAGGAGAAGCAGAACCTGTCCGGCATCGACGCTCTTGAGGATTTTCTCGAAGTCCTCCACCGTGTCCACTTTTTTCCGGTTGACTTCGAGGATGATGTCGCCGACAGCGAGTCCCTTGCGGGCGGCCTCGCTATCCTGCCTCACCTGGGTGATAACGAGCCCCTGCTGGGTCGTATACCCGTACCTTCGAGCCAGGCCGGGGGTCAACTCGCGCACGCTAAAGCCGAGGTCTTTGTCCGTGCTCGCGGGAGCGGGCTTTGCTTCCTCGGGCTCGAGTTCTTCAGCCGTCACCGTGAGGGTGAGCTCCTTCCCATCCCGGACGACCGTGATGTTCACTTTCTTGCCTGGCTGGACGTCGGCGATTTTCATTTTCAAATCGCTCGGGTCTTTTACCTTTTCTCCGTTAACGGCGATGATGACGTCATAGGGCTTTATCCCAGCCTTGTCCGCTGGCCCGCCCTTCTCGACCGAGTTGACCAGGGCGCCGTTTTTGTCCTTGAGCTTAAAAGCTTCTTTTTCGTCTTCGGTGATGTCGGTAATGGTCACTCCGATCTTGCCGCGGACGACTCTCCCTTTCTCCTTGAGTTGAGTGACGACTTTCCTGGCCAGGTTGGAAGGAATGGCAAACCCAAGACCGATGTTGCCACCCGCGGGGGCGAGAATGTTGCTCGTAATCCCGATGACTTCGCCTTTCATGTTGACCAGCGGGCCACCGGAATTGCCCCTGTTGATGGCCGCGTCTGTCTGGATAAAATCCTGGTATTCGGGCACATTGGCGCCGACACCGAGCTGCCGGCCTTTAGCGCTGACAATGCCAGCCGTTACCGTGTGCTCCAGGCCAAAGGGGTTGCCGATGGCCAGGACCCATTCGCCCACTTTAAGCTGAGCCGAGTCCCCGAGCTCGACAAAGGGCAGGTTTTTTCCTTCGATTTTGAGCAGAGCGATGTCCGTCTTGGGGTCGGTTCCGACGATTTTGCCCGCAAAATCCTCGCCCTGGAGTGTGGTTATCTTGACTTTGGTGGCATTTTCCACGATGTGATTGTTCGTCAAAATGTAGCCGTCTGAGCTCAAGAAAAAGCCGGCTCCCTGGGCTGTGGCTCTATATTCCCTTTCTCTCGGCTGCGGCCGGCCAAAAAAGCGGTTCCAGAAATCCTCAAAGGGCCAATCTTCATCGAAACCAAAGGCTCGCACTTTCTCCATTCTCTCCGCTTCGACCTTGACGACAGCCGGACCTACTTTTTCGGCAATGGCGACGAAATCCAGGCCTGTCTGGAGCTCAGCAGACGAAGAGCGGGAAGCCGCATAGAGCGGTGAGACTATAGAAGCCGGATTTTCCGCCGGCGAATTCATATCCGGGGCGCTTTTCCCAGGCGCATAAACGAAAATATATCCGGCAGCGAGGATCCCGAGCAAGAAGCTTATGACAGCTATCAAGATGTATTTTTTCATTTTTCCCAGCCTCCTGAATAATAATTTAAATTATCATACTTCCTTCGAAAATTCAAACTCTGTCCCTGGCTAAGAATAAACGGCACCGGACAGGAAAAAGTTGCTAAAACCGGCCCGCCGCGGTAATATCGGAGAGCAGAAGAAATGGAGCTTCGAAGAGGTGTTTTGATCGTCATCGAAGGCATCGATGGCGCCGGGAAGTCCACCCAGGCCAGGCTTCTCCTCAAAAAGCTCGTTTCTCATGGATATCCGGCTGTTTATTTCCGAGAGCCGACACGCGGCCGCTGGGGAAGAAAAATAAAGGAGCTGTCGCGGCGGGCCGATGCCATCTCGGCTGAAGAGGAGCTCGACCTCTTTCTTATGGATCGGCGAGAAAACGTCGAGCGAAACCTGAAGCCAGCCCTGAGCCAGGGCAAGGTCGTGATCCTTGACCGCTACTATTTCTCGACCATGGCCTACCAGGGGGCTAAGGGCATTAGTCCTGCCCGCATCCAGAGGATGAACGAGAAATTTGCGGTCCGGCCCGACCTTGTCTTCATCCTGGATATCGACCCGGGCCGTGGGCTGGAGCGGATTCGCTGGCGGAAGAGAAAGGACCTTCTCTTCGAAAGGAAGGATTACCTGGCCAAGGTCAGGCGGATTTTTCGCCGCTTCCGTGGCCGAAAATTCATCCATATCGATGGCTCTCGGCCCAGAAAAGAGGTCCACCGGGATATCGCCTCGAAAGTGCTTTCTTTGCTCAAAGCCAGAAATATAATGTGAACGGGGAGCGTGATTTGGCATTCCTGGAGTGGTTTGCTATATTGGGAAAGCGTAATTCAGGCTGATGGAGAAAAAGAAAGCAAGCTCGAGGTGGAAACTCAGGCTTCCGCCTCTCCGCCTCCGAATCCAGAAAATCCGCTGGTCTCAAGCCCTTCACATGGCGCTCGTCATTGCCCTTTTCGGGTTGGCCACTCTTTTGGGGGCGATTTTTGGCGCCTACCGGGCCATCAAGGAAAATCTGCCCTCGATCGATGAGCTTGAAACGTTCCAGTCGAACTTGATCACTTCCGTCCTGGCTGATGATGGACAGGTGATCAAGGAGTTCGCCATCGAAAGGCGCGTCGAAGTCACCTACGAAAAAATCCCCGACATCCTGAAAAAGGCCATCATCGCCACCGAGGACCCCCGGTTTTTCCGTCACCATGGAGTGGATGCGCTCGGCATCCTGAGGGCCGTCAAGGAAAACATCCGGCATGGCCGCATGTTTCGCCGGCCTCAGGGGGGAAGCACCATTACCCAGCAACTCGCCCGCCTGCTCTTCCTTTACCCTCAGAAGACGATCGGTCGAAAGCTCAAGGAGATATACCTGTCCACGCAAATCGAGAAGCACTATGCCAAGGAAAAAATCCTGGAGATGTATTGCAATCAGTTCTACCTCAACCACGGGGTTTATGGAGTCGAGACGGCGGCGAATTTCTATTTTGGCAAGAGCGTGGCCGACTTGAACCTGGAAGAAGCGGCGCTCATCGCCGGGATTTTTCGCGGCCCTTCCATTTATTCTCCTTATGCCAGCCCCGACTTGACGCTTCGCCGGCGGAATCACGTTATTAACCGCATGGTCGAGGAGGGCTATATCTCGCGCCGTGAAGGTGAAGAGGCGAAGAAGAAACCCCTTGGAGTCCTCCCCTGGCGAAAGGGGAGTAACGAGTTTGCCGGTTATCTGTTTGAAGAGGTGAGGCGCTATCTGGAGAGGAAATACGGCGCTGACGCTCTTTATCGCGGCGGGCTCAGAGTCTATACCACCCTCAACCCCCGCCTCCAGCAGTATGCGGAAGAGGCCCTCCTGGAGCGATTGCGTCAGATCGATAAGCAAAGCGGTTGGCGCAACGACAAGCGGAACCTCCTGCGGGAGAAGGGAGAAAACCTTCGCTTGGAAGATGTGTGGCTCGACAGTTGGGTTACTTCAGCTGTCCAGAATAACGAGGTCACGGATGCCGTCGTTCTTTCTGTCTCCTCGAAGGAGGCTACGGTCAAAGTCAAGCGGTTCCTCGGCAAGATGGGCAACACCGATATTGCCTGGACCAAAACAAGAGACCTGGCCAAGATCATCAACCCTGGGGATATCATCCAGGTTCGGGTGAAGTTTGTCGATGAAGAAAAAAAGGAACTTCTTGTTTCCCTGGAACAGGACCCTGTCGTCGAGGGAGCCTTCCTGGCTATCGACCCCCGAACCGGTCAGATCAAGGCGATGGTCGGAGGCTATTCCTTCCGCCGTAGCGAGTGGAACCGGGCAACACAAGCGCAGAGGCAGGCCGGGTCCGCCATCAAGCCCATCCTTTACGCCGCGGCCATTGATCACGGGTTTACGCCCACTACCCTTATCATCGATGAGCCCGTCGAATTCATCGATAAATGGCGGGGTGAACCATGGGCGCCTCGCAATTATGACCGAAAATACAAGGGCGCTGTGACTCTCCGCATCGGGATGGAGGAATCCCGCAACGTCGTTACGGCCAAGATCCTGGATTATATTTCTCCTCAGACTGGCGTGGAATATTGTCGGAAGTTTGGAATCACCTCGACCCTCTATCCTTATCTTTCCCTGTCGCTGGGGACGTTCGATGTCAGCCTGCTTGAGATGGTCTCGGCTTTCTGCGTTTTCCCCAACCAGGGAATCCGGGTCAAACCCTACTTTATCGCGCGTATCGAAGACCGGGAAGGGGCTGTCCTCGAGGAGACAAGAGTAGAAACAGAATATGTCATTTCCCCCCAAACGGCTTACCTCATTACGTCGATGCTTCAGGGTGTTATCCTGCGCGGCACCGGGGCGGCGGCGAGCTCCCTGGGAATTCCATTAGCCGGGAAAACGGGGACGACGAGCAACTTCACTGACGCATGGTTCATCGGCTTTTCACCCAGTCTTTGTGCAGGCGTCTGGGTTGGTCATGACACCAAGGTTCCCATCGGGGAAAGGCAGGCCGGCGCGGTAGCCGCTCTTCCAGCCTGGATAGAATTCTTTAAGCGAGTTATCGAAGACGAAAAGGCCCGAGCCGCGCAAGAAGGACGGGAGCCGGTGTTTGAAGATTTCGCCGTGCCGCCGAACATTACCTTTGTCGAGATAGACAGAAAGACCGGACTTCTGGCTACCCCTAACTGTCTTTGGCCCTTGCGGGAAGCTTTCCTGGCGGGCACAGAACCCAACCGCTACTGCACCCTCCAGGACCACATGATGATTCTCGATTATTACGGCACGTCAAAGGCGACCGAAGAGCACGTGCCTTAGTTCTTCTTCCGGACGCCCCCTGACCTCCCTGTGGAAGAAGAGCGACTGCTCGAGGCTGAAGAGGAGCCCCGGGAGGGGGAGGTGATGGAGCGCCTCGAGCTTGACCCTGAAGACCCCGCGCTCCTCGAGATGGAGCTGCGGGAGGAGGAGCCGCTCGAGGAGGACCTTTCCCCGCTCAGATAACGATAGAGTCTTTCCCGGAACGAATCAGGTCGCGAGGACAGACCCTTTTCGCCCGACCTTTTTCCAGTAATGGAGGGGGAAGGTGGATAGCCGATGATGCTCCGCTCGCTGCTCCCCGGGACCGCGATGGAGCTACGTCCGCTGGTTTCGCTGGTCTCTTTCCGGCGGATCCTCCTTTCTTCAGTCGGAGAGGACTCGAGGCGAGGAGAGCCTTCCGGCGAGGAGGAAATGGCCGGGCGGAAAGCGTCGCGGGCGGGCGATTTCAGGCTCCTTTCTGGCTCTTCTCCCGGCATCGCTTCTCTCCTTAACAGGAGTCCCTTCCCCCCCATTGGTTCAACAGAAATCTTTCCGGTTGTTGGCCGAACAGGCGGCGGCTCACTGGAGAGGGTGATGGAGCCCAGGTTCCTTAGCGTTTCGGGCTTGACGGCGACGGTCGAGACATCTTTGGCCTTGAGCTGATCCTTATGGATGACGGTAAGCGCTCTCGAGTTGTATGGATAATAGGGCCCGTAGTAGCGGCCATAGAACCGGCCGTCGAGAATGACAACTGGGTATCCCCACCAGCTTAGAGGAGCCCAGCCGAAGTAATCGTAACCCCAGTACCACCAGACCCAGGCCGGCCCCCAGACAGAAGCGGGAATCCAGTACCATCCCAGACCGGCTCCCCAGTGCCATCGTCCGTAATGGAAAGTCACCCAGCCCCAAGGCTCGTAGGGAAGCCAGGTCCACCCGCAGAGCGACAGCCAGACCCATCGACCCCGGTAGTAGGGCCGCCAGTCGGCGTCGACTCCGCCGGGAACCCAAACCCAGCCGTATGGACTGAGATAAACCCACTCTCCGTACTCCTCGAGCTCTCTTTCAAAATCCTCGAGTTCATCAGGGAGGAACCGCTTGCTGAGCTCGGCCCGGATATGGGTTTCCCGAAAATCGCTCCATCTATCGAAAGCGTCCTCGGCGACGGCGAAGAAGCGCTTGGGTTTGGCGAGAAACCGGCCGGAGGAAGCCTCCAGGCTTTGCTCGCTCTTGAGAAGCAACGAGCCCTCCTCGCCGGCCACTTCGAGCAGGCCATTAAACACGAAAACGGCCGTTTTTTGCTTTTCGCTGACGTCGATGCGATAGAGCCCCTCATCAAGAAGATAAAAAGAAATATCGGGGGAGTGGATTTCGATGGTTTTTTCTTTAACGAGTCGATTGACGCTGAGGTAAATGTTTCCGGCCCACAGACGAAGCCGAGTGAGGTCAGAACCTTGCCGGGGGAGGTCGACGACATCGAGCTTGGTGTTCCTGTCGAGACGGACATAATTTTTCTGGCTGAGGAAGATTTCCACCCGGCCATCGGTCGTACCGATTCGGTCTCCAGCTTCGATCGGCATGTTGACGACTGCTTCCTCGAAGGCGAGCTCCGGACCTTTCTGGATGTAGGCGCTCCCGCTCAGGTAGCTCAGGCGGGCAATAGAGTCGTTGGTGTATTTCGGTTGCTCTCCTCCAAAGAGGGAGAAGGCGAGGAAGAGCAAAACAAAGAAGGTAACCAGAATCAAGATGTATTTCTTCATTTCATTCTCCTATCCTCATGAGGAAGAAAGCAAAAAGCATGCCAGGAAGCTTACCTTTATTTTTTAGCTTAAGCCTTCTTTTTCTGTCCTTAAAAGGGGACGAGTGGCGCATCTGGGGACAGGCCTGGAACCGTGGCTATCTTATTCAAGGGCCCAGAATTTTCTGACGACTTGGAAAACAGGCCTGAGTTCTTCCATCGTGGTCGGCGAGCATTCGCCTCGAGAATAGCTCGCTGCCCCACCTTCCTTGAGGGTGAACAGCACGTTCCTCACTCCTTCTTCGAGTCCACGGAGGTTGTAGCCGCCTTCAAGGGAGAGAAGGAGCCGACCGGACGCAAACTCCTGGGCCAATCTAAGGAGAATGTGAGTAAGAGCCGAGAACCCGGCTGGGCTGACCATCATGCCGCCCAGAGGGTCACCGGCGAAGATATCGAACCCGGCGGAAACGAGGATAAACTCGGGCTTGAATTCCGCAGCCACGGGCGCGAGCAGGCGGTCGAAAATGAAGAGATAGTCCTCGTCTGTTTTGCCAGGGGCGAGGGGCACGTTGATGGTGAAGCCTTCTCCCTTGCCATTTCCGACCTCATTCCAGTAGCCCGTTCCCGGATAGTGAGGAAATTGGTGGACCGAGAAATAGAGGACGTCATCCCGGCCATAGAATGCGTGCTGCGTGCCGTTCCCGTGGTGGAGGTCCCAATCGACGATGAGAAGGCGTCGCAAGGCGTGCTGCTGGATGAGATGCTCGGCGGCAATGGCGATGTTGTTGAAGATGCAGAACCCCCGGGCCTGGGAGGCTTCAGCGTGGTGACCAGGGGGCCGAACGAGGGCAAAGGCGTTGTCGAGATGTCCGGCCATGATTCTGCCCGCTGCTTCGATCAACCCGCCCACAGCCAGCCGGGCCACTTCATAGGAGCGTGGGCAGGTGGAAGTATCCGGGTCGAGATAAACCCGCGGGTGGTGGGCTGTCTCCCGAATGGATTCGATGTAGGCGGGAGTGTGGATAGAGGCGATTTCCTCTTCAGCGGCCGGACGCGGCTCGACGCAAGGAAGAGAAGCCAGAGCCGGCTCTCCTTCGACCATTCGATAAATGACCTCGAGTCTTTTCGGGCTTTCCGGGTGGTGCTCGCCCATGGTGTGCTCGAGGTAGCGCCAATCCTTGACGATGCCGGTTTTCATTTCTTGAAGAATTTTTCGAGCTCTTCAGGCTTGGGCTTTTTGGTGAGCAAGCTGACAACGATGAGGGAGACGAGGGAGGCGAGGAGGGCAGGATAGATGAGGGGGATTCCCCACGGGTCACCTTCTGGAACTTTGGCCGGGGGCAGAACCTTCGACATGATGAAGAAGAAAACGCAGACGACTGTGCCCGAGATGATCGAGGCCAGCCCCCCCGCTCGCGTCGCCCGCTTCCAGGCGAGGGCAGCGATGAGCGCCGGGGTGATGGCCACTCCGTAGATGGTATAGGCAAAAAAGCTCATGGCCAGGACGCTCTTGAGCTCGACGGCGAGGAGGAAGGCGAGGACGCCGACGAAGACGACGAGGACTTTCTGAAGCGCGACCATGCTCTTCTGGCTGGCGTCTCGCTTGAGGAAACGCTGATAAATATCCCGCATGAGGGTCGTCGTGGGCGAGAGGAGATAGTTCATGCCGGTCGACAGAACGACAGCGCAGGCAGCGCCGAGGAGGAGGATTCCGATAGGAGCGGGGACAAGCTTTCGGGCTGCCATCAGGACGATTTTTCCGCCTTCCTTGGGCACACTCAGGTCAATCTGGTTTTGGAGCTTGCTGTAAGCAAACACAGCGATAACGACGACGACCGTCTCGACAAAAATCGTCCCCAGCGTCCACCAGACAACCGCTTTCCTGGCATCGCGGGCTGTGCGGGCGCTGTAGAATTTCTGGTACATGCTTTGAACGCCCATGAGGAGGAACATCGTCGACAGGAAATAGCCGAGGACTTTGAGCCAGGGATGAGCTCCAAATTGGTTGTTGACGACGGCGAAGTAGCCGGGGTCGAGCACCTGGCTGGCCTGGCTATATCCACCCGCCGCCAAGTAGACAAAAGGCACCGCCAGAAGACAGGCCAGGACAATGATGATGCCGTTGGGAAGGTCTGTGTAGGCGATGGCGACCATTCCACCGAGGGCGGTGAAGAGGATGACGAACACAGCGGCGATGATGGTGCCCAGCGATTCAGGGACGCGGCCATCGGTGACGACATTGAGGATGAAGCCGCCAGCCACAAACTGGTAGGAGACGATGGCTATAAAGGAGAGGACGAGGGCGATGGCCCCAAAGAGGCGAGCCGCTGGTCCGTAGCGAACCTCCAGGACATCTCCGACTGTATACTGGCCAAAGGTGTGGATTTTTCCGGCCAAAAAGTAGATGACGACGATCCCCACCCAGGCCCCGGCGGCAAGCCAGAGGGCTGAGAGACCCGCCTTGGAGGCGAACTCCGCGCCGCTGATGAAAGTGCCCGAGCCGATCCAGGTGCAGATCAAGGTGAAGACCATGACCTGCCACTTAAGGGAGCGGCCCGCCACCATGAAGTCCTCTTGACTTTTAACCCGGCGGGCGCGGATGAAATTGAGAACGGTGAGGAGAAGGAGATAAGCGAGGATGATGTAGAGATAAACAGGCATATGGGCCTCCTTTCGGCGAGCTCCCTAAGCGCGCCTTTTTCTCAATATCTTTTTTATTTTAAGACGCAGATAAACCAGGGCCATAACCATATACCTTTTCATGTCCGGCCAGGAGCGGACGTTGGCCACAACCCGGGGGATTTTCCGGGCGATGGAGATGCGGCCACCGGAGAAGGACCAGCGGAAAAGGAGCTCGCTCACTTGAGCCCAGGAAAGCTTGTCCAGGAAAAGAGGCACATCTCCCTGTGCCGTCGGCAACGTGATAATACCTCGCGGGTGACTTTTTGTCCAGGAAAAATCGTCCGGCAGGATGCCCCTCTCGCGGGCCGTCCTTTCCAGCGGCGTTCCAGGGTAAATGTGGAGGATGGCCACACTGGCCTCGACTTGGTCCCGGTATTGTTCGATGAGCCGTATGGTTTCTTGAGCTTCCTCCCAGGTTTCCGTCGGATGGCTAAAAATAAAGAAGGCGTTAGGGATAATTTCGAGCTCCCGGCACCAGGCAATGATGTTGTGGAAGTCCTGGATTTTGATTTTCTTGTTGATGATTTCGTTGCGGACTCTCTCCGAACCAGCCTCGAGACCGAACGACACGTAGAATAGCCCGGCCTCCTTCATCCTGGCAAGAAGAGGCTTGGTCATGAGGTCGATGCGGATTTCACATTGCCAGAAAACAGGGAGTTTTCTCTCGATGAGGAGACGACAGATGTCCTCGACCCGTTTCTGGCTGACGTTGAAGGTATCGTCGTAAAAATGGATGACCCTCGCCTGACGCTCAAGGATGTGGCCCTCGATTTCCTGGACGACGTTTTCGGGACTGCGCACGCGGACGGAACGCCCCCAGTTGATTGGCGTGGCGCAGAAATTGCAATTGAACGGACAGCCGCGACTGGTCATGAGGTTGATGGCCGGCAATGGCCCGTGGCCGGGAACATCGACCTTGAAATTGTACTTTTCGAAGGGAACCAGATGGAAGGCCGGAAAAGGCAGGCCGTCGAGGTTGTGGATGGGGGAGCGGGGCTTGTTAGAGACAATCCTCGCTCCATTGCGGTAAGACAGGCCAGCGACGTGGCTGATGCTGTTGATATCGCGTCTCCTGGCCACGGCCCGGCAGAGGTCGAGCATGGTCAGCTCTCCCTCTCCACGAACGACGACATCGAGCTCGTTCAGATGGGCGAGGGTGTCCTCAGCCGCCATGGAGGCGTGAGGACCGCCCATGACGATCAAGGCGGGGGGATGAGCTTTTCGAGCCACTTTCACCAGTTTGAAGCTCTGGAATCTATTCTCTGTTGTCGACGTGACGCCGACAATGTCGGGCCGGTCGTTTTGGATTTTTTTGGCGATGTCTCGCCAGCCCAGCTTGAGGATGTCCGCCGGAACGACCTCGACATCGATGCCCTCTTTTTCCAGGACGGCGGCGATGGAAAGAATGCCCAGCGGCGGCATGGATGTGCCTTTCGACCAACGCTCGGCGAAATAGCCGCCGGGCGGGACGTAGAGTTGGACTTTCATCCGCCTAAGGAATCAGCTCCTGCTGCTTCTCCAGCTTCACCGAGTAAAGCCGGGTGATGTTGGGCTCGGCCATGGTGGTGCCGTAGATGTAATCGGCCACCTCCATGGTTTTGTAGTTATGGGTGACGATGATGAATTGGGTATCCTTTTTGAAGGTTCTCATCAGCTCCAGGAAGCGGGCGAGGTTGGCGTCGTCGAGGGCAGCGTCCACCTCGTCCAGGATGCAGAAAGGGGTGGGCTTGTAACGGAACATGGCAAAGAGGAAGGCCAGCCCGGCCAGGCTCTTCTCCCCCCCGGAAAGGAGGTTGATGTTCTGGACCTTCTTGCCTGGCGGCTGGGCGATAATCTCGACGCCGCTTTCGAGCGGGTCGGATTCGTCCACCAGTCGGACCCCCGCATTCCCCCCCTTAAAAAGGATGGAGAAGACTTCCTGGAAGTGGGCGTTAACCTCCGCCAGAGCAGCCAAGAATTGATTCTTGCTCTCTTCGTCGATCTGGCGGATGGCCTCGAGAGTCGAGGCGATGGACTCCCGGACGTCGTTGCGCTGCTGGACGAGGAAGTCGTAGCGCTCCTTATGCCTGAGGTATTCCTCTTCCGCCATCAGGTTAACGGCCTTGAATTTCTGGAGCTCCTCCTCGGCCCGGGCCAGTTCTTCCTCGACATGGACTTCCCCAAGTTCACGGGGAACAGGCTCTTTTTTGATTTCATCGAGGGTTTTTTTGAGCTCCTGCCAGCAGGCCTCTTCGAGGTTGACGAGGTCCCTGTCGATTTCGGCCTTGGCCACTTCGAAGCGGACTCGCTCTTCCTTTTTGTTCTCCAGAGTTTCCCGCAGCTCAGCCAGCCTTTTTTCGCCCTGCTGTTCTTCCTGGCGCAATCGGTCAAGCGTCGCTTTGTCCGCGTCGAGTTCAGCTTGAGCGACCGTTCTTTGTTCGGCTAATTTTTTTGCTTTCTCCTCTAACGCTTGTTGCATCCCCTGGCTCTCGGCGCTTCCACTCCGGGCCGCTTCGATATCCTGCTTGGAAGTGGCCAGCTTTCGCCGGAGGCTATCGCGCCTCTCGGCGAGCTCGTCAAGCTTGAGGGAGGAGTGACGGATTTTCTCCTGGATGAGTTCGACGGCGGCGCGAAGCTCAATAAGACGCTTTTCCTCCTCGGCCTTCCCACCCCGTTCGAGGAAAAGGTTGTTTTCCGCCACCTCCAGGCTGGCTTTGAGCGCCCGTTCCTCATCCTCGAGCTGGCGGATTCGCTGGAGCTTGGCTTCTCTCTTCCGGGAGAGAGTTTCCAAGTCCTGGCGGACGGCCTCGAGCTCGCGTCCGAGGAGGTCGCGGGCCGAGGAGATTTTCTTGAGCTCGGTGGTGAGCGAAATCCTTGTCCTCTCGCCACTGAGGATGCGCTGGCGGTGCTCATCGCAGCGAGCTGTCTCAGCGCTGAGTTCTTCTTCCAGGCCGGTTAACCGAGCGAGCGTTTGCTCGAGCTCGGAACGAAGAGGCAAAGCGTCGGCCTGGCTGCGGCGCGTTTTTTCTTCGAGATTCTGGATTTCCTTGGCCAGACTGTAAGCTCCCTCCTCCTTCCGGCCGACCTTAAGGAGTCCGGAGGAAAAAAGCACGTCGCCAGCCGGCGTGAGGTAATTGAAGGTCGGGAAGAGCAGCCAGAGTTCGATCGCCGTCTGGACATCGCGGACGATGAGCGCATCTTCGAGCTGGCCGATATAATCCTTGATCTCCCGGGAAGGCCGCAGACGGCTTTTGAGCGTGCCCATAACATGGGGATGCTGGGGAAGAGGAGGAGACGTTTCCTGCCCGGCCTCACGCACAAGGAGGAAGGAGCCCGCCAGGCCTTTTTCTTGGGCTTGGCGGAGGAATTCGAGGGCGGGGATGACGAAGGAGTTTATCTCTTCTTTCCAGAGGCCGTCGATGAGAGCGGCTGTCTCGCCGTCCGCCTCAATCAAATCGGCCAGTCGACCGATCGCCAGGGGGAGGTCGTTCGCCCGCGCAGAAGATCGCGAGGCGGCTTCGATTCTCCGGAGTGCCTCGAGCTTGGTCAAGTCCTCGCCCCTCGCCCGCTCGAGCTCATCGAGGCGGCGGCGGAGCTCAAAAGCGTGCTCCTTCTGGCGGGCCAACTTTTCCTGGAAACCGGCCACCTTTTCTTCCCGCGCCCGGAGGACCTGTTCCTCTTCAGCCAGCTCTTTTTCGAGCTCCAAAAGCTCTTTCTCTTTGGCCATTTGGAGGGATTCCTCCTCGTCAGACCGGCTGACGAGCTTAGCTTCCTGGCGGACGAGCAAATCCATCTCTTTTCCGTCTTCTCGAGCTTCATTCTTGAGCTCGGTGAGCTCTGAAAGTATCCTGAGATGCTCTTCTTTTAAAGCCTGGATAGATTTTTCCAGGCCAGCCGCGTCCCTCCCTCCGGAGAAAAAGGAGGATTCTCTCCGGGCGATTTCCGCTTCTTTTTCCTGGCTGGCTTTTTCCAGGATGGCGAGCTCAGCCCGGCCTTCGGCGATGGCCGCCTCCAGGCGCTCTATTTCTTTCTCGAACTCCGAAGCCGCGGCCGCCACTTTCTCCATCTTCTCCTTGAAGAGCTCGGTTCGCCGCCATTCCCTCTCTTTTTCGGCTTCCGTCCGATGGAGCTGGGCATCGAGGGCCAGGAGGAGGTCCTGGTTTACTTTGATTTTTTTTTCGAGCTCCCAGGCCTGTTCTCTCTTTTCAGCCAGCTCCCGCTCTTCTGATTTGAGCTGGGCGGTGAGGGTCTTTTCTTCGAGCAAGCAGTCGCTGTGGGACCGGCTTACCTGTTCATGTCTTAGCTCGAGGCTCTCGAGCCTGCGTCGGAAGTTGAGAGCGGTGAGCTCGCGGATTTTTTCCCTCAGCTTCCGGTAGCGGGCAGCTGCTTGCGCTTGGCGCTGGAGCGAGTTTTTGGCGCGAGCCACTTCGCTGAGGATGTCTTCCAGACGGACAAGGTTTTGTTCGCTCGAAGCCAGCTTGCTCTGGGCTTCTTTCTTTTTGTCTTTGTAGAAGGCTGTGCCGGCTGCCTCTTCGAGGAAAAGCCTCTTCTCCGATGGCTTGGTCGTCAGGAGGAGGCCGATGCTTCCCTGCTCGATGACAAAATACTCTTTTTCGGCCACGGCTCTCTTCCACAGGGCATCCTGGATATCCTTGAGACGGGCCGCTTTTCCGTTGAGTCGGTATTCGCTTTCTCCCGAGCGGAAGACCCGATGGGCGATGGAAATCTCCTCGCCCTCGTCCTCGAGGTAGAGGGAGACCTCGGCCATGCCCAACGGAGGCCTCTTGGTGTTGCCGTTGAAGATGATATGCTCGGTTTTCTCCCCGCGCAGCCCCTTCTGGCGCTGTCCACCCAGCACCCAGACGATGGCGTCGACAATGTTGCTCTTGCCCGTTCCATTTGGCCCGATGATGGCTGTTATGCCCGGATGGAAAACCATCCGGGTTCGCTCGGGAAAGGACTTGAACCCCTGGAGCTCGAGCTTCTTGATGATCATCGCTTTGTTAATCTCATCTTCTTCAATCTTCCAGTCAGAGGGCTATTTTAGTCGAATCCCCGCCATTTGAAAATAGGGGACAAAGCCTCCAAAGCCATCGATGAATGGTGTTGTCTGGCCAAGGCGGTGAATTATCCCGCGGTGAGAAAGTTCGCCAAGTTATCAAACGGGGGGCATTACCTTCGTTACTTTTCCATAAAGATCATTCAAGCTTTTACCAATTAAATGGGAGATGAACCTGAAAAGTAATCGGGCGAGGCCTCGGAATCCAAGAAGAATTGAAAATATCAGACCAGGTCTTCTGCCTTAATACTCTCCAGGTAAGGCCGGAGGGGTTGTCCTTCGCTCTCCCGTCGTAATCAAAAAGTCCGAAGATAAAGAGCATAACCACAGGGCGGGCCGCTGGGACGAAAAAATTATCAAAGCAGTAAAGCTAATAAGGTAAGCTCGTGGGCCGCCAGTCGATCTCTGGTTCATCGAGAAAATCAGGGGCGAAAAAGGCCCGGCGAGCAGGATCGACCGCTACGGCGACCGCAAAAGGCGCTGTTTCGCCCGGCCGGCAAGTCAGAACGCGGCCGTTGATGCGGAGGCGGCGCGGGGCGGCGTTCAGGTTGAAGACTTCGATTTTCTGGGCGGCGGCGTTGTAGAAACGGAATTCGGGTTCTTGACCACTTTCTTCCCAGGCCGCAAGGTCCACCCTCTTGTCTTCGGGGACGATGATGATATCGTCAAAGATATAGGCCAGCCGCATCTCGTTCGGCGGGAGCACGAATTCGCCTCCCGGCTTCCCCCGAATCCAGAGTCGCGCCGGCGCCGGCAGGTCAGGATCGGTATTGAGAAGATAGACGACGGAATAAGGCTTGCTGGATTGGGGG
>CAYUKK010000067.1:0-5598 GCA_964445305.1 uncultured Eubacteriales bacterium | reverse complement strand
TCAGAGCGCTCTTTTTTTCGCCGAGTTCCTTGGCCAGGCTTTCGAGCTCCCGCGAAACATCGGCGTCGATCGTGATATTGTGTCGCACTTGCATCTCCTCGACCTCCCTGACGATACACATATTTTACACATAATTTGTGTGCAGTCAAGAGGTCAGGCATAACACTCAGTTCACTAACCCAAGACGCGCGTGCCCCGCACGATTCTCAGTTGGCCATGGCCATATCCTCTTTATATGGCATCGATTGCTAACTGCCGGACTACCCAACGCCTCTTCCATATACTCCCCTTTACCTGGATAGCATGTCCAAATCCAAAAGAGTCGCGTCATTGACATCTTTCTGAGTTATGATTTAAGATCTCCTGCGATGAATGGATGGACGAAGAGGCACAAAAAGGCTTACTCGTCCAGCACAGTAGAAACGAAAGTTCCTATAATTCTGTCAATCTTGCTAATCCTGGTCTTTTTCTGGGGCCAAAAGGCTAGTTCCCAAAAGGGTTGCCCTGATTGCCTGCGCACAGCAATTTTAGAAAATTTCAGCAATCCTCACGCTCCTCAATATGAAAAACAACTGGAGGAATGGAACAAGTGCATGCGCCAACAGCTCGGTGAATATGCTTCTTTCGACCCTAATGACCCCAAAGTTAAGCAAGCAATGGCTAAGTGCGCCCACCTTTCTCCACCTGAAGTGGATTATATGCATCCATCGAGTATAATAAGCAAACTCGTTGAAGTATTGACTTCTCCCTGCTTCCGTATAGCTCTTGCCGGTCAGCGTTTTGTGAATAGCCCTTATTCACCAAGGATTCCCGAGTATTTTTTTAGGGGCGAATTTGAGGCTGGGCTCTCAGGAGAAAAAGATGAGCGAGGCCGAGATATCAAGTCGCGACTCACTCTCGAACTCTATTATAACGGTAATCCCATTGAACTCGTAAAGAGATGGACTACGGAGAGTACTCTGACTTCTGTCAGCTCTCAATATAACCGGATGTTCGACAATCCTGACGCTGAGCTGCGCCGGGAAAAGCCAATTGACGATTTGCTCCGGGACTTTGAGCGGCGCCCTGTTAGCTGCCAGATCGACCTCGGCGATAAGCGGGAGCTGAAGCCAGGTGAGGAGGTCGAGGTCAAGCTGCTGGATTTTCGGGACTGGAAGGGCCGGCCGTCGAAGTATTTCAACCGCGTCATCGTGGAGGTCGAGCACGGACGGGTCGATGGCGGTATCCCGGTCGTCTCCGATCCAGAAGGCGACAGGCGGTGCGCCTTTAGGCTTGACGACCTGCCCCTCACGCTGGTCTATACGGCCCCCTCGGAAGGAGGCCAATCGGTCGACCGCATCACCGTGTATTCCTCCTGCCAGATCCTCGACGACGGCAAGGTCCTCATGGAGCTGACGGAGCCGCACACGAAAATCGCCGAGGAGGAGATCAAGATTGTTCGCCCGTACCTCATGACCGACTTCTCCACCAAGATGGAGGCCCTTTTCCCTCCTGACCTAGACATCGACTATAAGTTCACCCTGAGCACCGAGATCAAGGCCATGTACCGACTGGTGGGATATTACGAGCAAAGGAGCACGGGCATCGTCTCGGAGTCTTACGAACTGATCTCGAGAGACATCAAGAGCTTCTCTGGGACGGGGTCGGCTTTCGGACAGGAGGTTTCGGGCGATTGCGTGACCACGACGACGGGCTCCGCGACGGTGAGCCGGGCTGAGATCACGTCGGCGTCAGGAACGCTAATCATCGATTACGACGGAAGGAGCGGAGCCGTTCGGGAGGTGACGCTCCAGGATATCAGCGTCGAGCTCGGCATCGACGGAGATGTGACGACGACCCAGAAATGCACGAAGCCGCCTCAGACGGAAACGTCTTCGTTTCCCTTCAAGTTCTTGGTCGTACATCCGGATGAACCTTACGTTCGGCCGATCCTCGATTGGCCAAGTTTCAGGAAGGCCTCGGGGGACTTGAAGAGCGGAATGATCTCGGGCGGTGGCACGGAGGAGCTGGGGCTGTGGCGTATCACGCTGAAGTATTCTTTCCGTAAGGCTCCCGACAAGTAGAGGGCGGGGCATATCATCGTGTTTATTGTCCCGGGAACTCGACCCCCTTGCTGAGGAGGCGTGACATGACCGTTCGGCCGATGCGTTTTGACGTCGGGGCCTCGCTTTTTTCGTTTTTTCTCCTTTCCGACCTCACCCCGGCCGGGAGCCCTCCGATCCCAGCCACCTCTGAGAAGGCCTGAACAATTTACAATTGGAGACGGTCCTTATTAGCTGCTTTTCGAGTTCTAATCTTTCTATATTTTATTCACATCTTCACGCGGATTGCGCCAGAGGTGGGGATCCTTATAGGCTACTTCTTCTCGGGGAATCCGATTTCGGCCCTCATCCCGGGGGCGAACATCGAAACCTATAGTTCCCCGCCGGCTCCATTCTTTTGGCCGGACGGCAACGACTGTTGACGTTTTCTCGACCGGATTCGCCCTTCCGGGCCGCTGTCACCGCCTCTTTCCAAGAGGACGCGGTCCGATCCATAGCATTGGCCCGGTTCTTGAGGCTTTTATCTTGCTGTGGCCGGAATCTATCGTCCCCGTCATCCGGAACGCACGGTCCTCTACCGGCTGCTCTTCCATTGCTTTGACCAGTTTCTTCAAGAATATGAGGCTTGTGCCTGTTATTTTTCATGATTTTCTCCTGGAGCAGAAGGAGAAGTCTGGCTGGTTTTTGGCATTTTTCGGCCGTCTCTGCGGCTGGTGAGGCGTTTTCACCCATCAGGTGCGATTTCTGATTCTCCTCGACATCCATTTTGTCGGGATTTATATTTCCCTGTGATGGTTGAACGGGAAAATGAGGACTTAAAGGCACACCCAAACAGCGCAGCTGAAAAGCAATTTCCTATATTTACAACTTCTTGCCCACCATCGTAAATTCTGGTAAAAATACTGCCGTTGATTCAAGGAGGATGCGATGAAAAGAGCATGGTCAGCTTATCTTCTCTATCTCCCCCTCATTATTGGCGTGCTCGTTTGCTTCAGTCTCTCTTTGTCGGCTGAAGAGATTTCCCTGGCCGGGCACTGGGAAGGAGCCATCGAGCTTCCCGGGATGAAACTGGAGATCAACCTCGATTTCACCCAGGCGCCAGACGGAACATGGCAGGGAGACATCTCCATCCCGGCCCAGAACGCCAAAGATTTGCCGCTCGGCAAAATTGCCATCAAAGGTCTCAAGGTGTCATTTGTCATCCCCGGAATTCCAGGCGACCCAACCTTCGACGGGGCCCTCAGCGAAGACGGAAAAACGATGAGCGGCCAGTTTACCCAGGCGGGGCAGACATTCCCCTTTCGTCTCGGCCGGGAAGTCGACCCTGTCATCAAAGCGCGTCAGGCCCTGGCCGGCCTCGACGACATTTTGGACAAAGCTCTCGCGGATTTCAAAGTCCCCGGCTTAGCTCTGGCCATCGTCAAGGATAAAGATATCGTCCTGGCCAGGGGCTACGGCTTCCGTGATCTGGAGAATAAACTCCCCATGACTCCCGATACGCTTCTGGCCATCGGGTCTGCGTCCAAGGCGTTTACCACTTTTGCCCTGGGAACGCTGAGCGATGCGGGAAAGATGGAATGGGATAAGCCCCTTCGCGACTACATCCCCTGGTTCAAACTGGCCGACCCTGTCCTCTCCGAACGCCTCACGCCCCGGGATTTGGTGACACATCGTTCTGGCCTCCCCCGCCACGATTTAGTCTGGTATAACAACTACGAAGCCAAGCGCGAGGAATTCGTCAGGCGACTCGCCTATCTCCAGCCAACCGCCGACCTCCGCCAGCGATTCCAGTATAATAACCTCATGTTTCTTACGGCTGGCTACCTTGTCGAAGTCCTCACCGGACAATCGTGGGAGGAAGCCATCCGTTCGCTCGTCCTCACCCCTCTGGATATGAAGCGGACGAATTTTTCGGTGGACGATTCCCAGAAAGACAGCGACTTCGCCCAGCCCTATCTCTTCCGGAACGAAAAACTGGAGCGGATTCCTTTCCGGAAAATCACGAACATGGGTCCGGCCGGATCCATCAACTCGAGCGTCAACGAAATGAGCCACTGGCTCATGGTTCACCTGAATAATGGGAAATTCAGGGACAAGCAAATCATCCAGGCGGTTACGCTCCAGGACATGCACCTCCCCCACATGCCCGTCGGGAGCATCCCCTCCCATGCCGAAATCTCCCCCGCCGATTACGGACTGGGTTGGCTTGTCGATGTTTATCGCGGCCACCGACGAGTTCATCACGGTGGTAATATCGACGGCTTTTCGGCCATGGTCACTCTCCTCCCCCAGGATGGCTTTGGGTTCGTCGCTCTGGCGAATAAGAACGGAACGCCTCTCCCCGAGCTGGCCATCCGGACAGCCATCGACTGGTTGCTCGAGCTTAAGCCCATTGACTGGCTGGGCGAAGCCGCCAAGAGGCAAGCGGAAGGAGAAGAGGCCCAGAAAAAAGCCGAGGCGAAAAAGCTCGTCCGCCGCAAGCCCGGCACCACGCCGGCTCACAAGCTCGAGGATTACGCCGGCGACTACTTCCACCCGGGCTACGGGGAGCTTAAGGTCCAGCTCCAGGGCAAACAACTCGTTTTTGCCTATAATGGCATCGTCACTCCCCTCGAACACTGGCATTACGAAACATTCGTCGGTGGCAAGGCCAAGGACCCGACTTTCGAAAACACCCAGCTCACATTCCAGACAGATGTCAACGGTAACGTCGCCGCTGTGGCCGCGCCCTTCGAGCCGACAGCTGATGATATTGTTTTTAAGAAGAAGCCCGATCCCCGCTATTTTGACCCAACCTTCCTCAAGAAGTTCGAAGGAGATTACGAATTGGTGGGTCAAAAGCACACTATCGGTTTGAAGGGGAATAGCCTGACTCTCTTCATCCCCGGCCAGCCGGTTTATGAGCTCGTGCCCGAAATCGGTGACGAGTTTTCCCTCAAGCAAGTCAAGATCGTCAGGTTGAAGTTCATCTTGGATGCAAAAGGCGAAGTGACGCACATCGAGCTCAGCCAGCCCGGCGGCGTCTTCGAGGCGAAGAAACTTAAGTCGCCTTAAGGCTGGAAAAAGGAGAGAACGACCAAGCAGAACAATCAAGCAGCTAAAAGAGCGGGTAAATAAATAAGTTATTTGGCAAAAAGCCGAGGAAAGATTCGTTAAGCAAACAGGCAGGTAAGTAACTGAGTAACGTAATTTCATAATTTCAATAAAAACAAAAGCAAAGACAGAGAAAAAAGAATGAGAAAAGGAAAAGGATGTATGGCAGAAGAAAGGGGGGGTAAGGTATAAAGATTGAAGATTGGCTCGAGAGGGTCAGGCGGTGAGGGAAAAGGAGCCCCGGATAGCTGACATTCTTGGACCCCTCCGGGAGAGCCTCAAAGGGCCAAAGCCCGGGCTCAGAGCTCAGCTCAAAATGGCCACGATCCCCCGGCCAGGGAATAGGACCTACACGGATGTTGGGGATGGCTGCTCCAAAGCAGGAGTCCTGGTTCTCATTTACCCCAAGAAGAACCGACTTCATCTTGTTTTGACGAAGCGAACACAGACTGTCGCCCATCAC
>CAYUKK010000066.1:0-4033 GCA_964445305.1 uncultured Eubacteriales bacterium | reverse complement strand
CGGCCATCGGCCTGACAGGGGAACGAATTTCATCCTCAAAATCACCCCAAAGGGTGATTGACCCCCCCTTTCTTGGATAGACTACAATGGAGAGCGGCTAACGCCCGTCCTTTCGGCCGAATAGAATCGGCGGCAAGGAAGGAAGATTAGGAAACCGAGAAAATCGATGAAAGAAAAGAAAATTCTCCTCGTTGATTTTGATGAAGAATCCCTGGTCTCTCTTTCCGACCTGGTCAACGAGGAGGGATTCAAAGCTGTCGCCGTGACGGACGGCCTAGCGGGGTATGAGAAGTTTAAATCGGATGACTTCGACCTCGTCATTCTTGAGCCCATGCTGCCAAAGCTCCACGGTTTTGAGCTGTGCAAAAAGATCATCCAGGACCCGCTCAAGAAAATTCCTATCATCGTCGTCACGGGAATCTATCGGGAGCCGACCTGCAAGGCTGAAGCTCTCCAGGTTTATGGAGCATCGGCATTCTTCACCAAGCCGTGGAACAAAGAAGAGCTTCGAGCTAAAATCCTCGAGCTCCTGGCCTCGAATCGCGAAGCGCCAGCTCAGGAGGCACGCCTCCAGAGCGAGGAAAAGGTGGCAAGTCCTTCTCCGCGGCCTGCTTCTCCGGCGACTCGAATGACGAGCTCCCCGGAATCCAAATGGAGCGCCGACCTCGACGAGATCGAAAGAGAGATCCAGAAGGCCGTGGCCGGCCTTGGCACCCCGGTCCGGAAAAAGGAAATCAAGGAGAAAAAGCCAGTCAAGAAAGACCTGGACCAGGAAGTGGAAGCCATTCTCAAGGGCGCGATCGACGTCTTCGGACTGGAGGAAACAAAAAAGAAACCGCCTTCTTCCCGCGTCGTTCCTCCATTCCCCTCGGCACCGCGGACAAAGCCCGTCTCCCCTCCCCAGCCCGACCTCTGGAAAGAAGAGCGCATGGTTGAGGAGGCCAAGGAAATCGGGAGCGACATTCCCTTGCGCGAACCCTCGACCAACAACATTCCCGTGAGCTCCTCCCGAGTCCTCGATACCGAGAGCACGCCTTTCGGACTCCAGAGTACCCTCGTTGAGGTCGACAAAATTCCCCTCGACCTCGAAAAACCCAAACCGCTCGTTGAAAAAGAGCCATTCCAAGGAGAAAGACACGAATTCGAAGAACCGAAAAAGAAATACCTGTTTGACGAATATACCGAGCCAAAGAAGAAAAAGACGATTCTCTTCGCCGCCAGCGGCCTGGCTGCTGTTCTCGTCCTGCTTACCAGCCTGACCTTCGTCCTCAAGTCCAGGAAGCCCAGCCAGGCACCCAAGGAGATGGCCTCCTCCCTTTCGCCCCGTCTCCCCGCCGAATTCGCCCTCAGACAGCAGGAAATTAGCGACGCTGAGGCAGGTGGAGTTGGGGAGCCTTTAGCCACGAGACGGCCGGACATCAAGAAGCCTGTTCAGAGCCAGGTGGAGACAAGACCGGCTCAGGTTGAGGAAACCATCCAGCCCGTTGTCCCCGAGGAAATTCCACCGGTTCAGCTTCATGTGGAAGCAGAGATGCCACGGGAAAACCCTCCGGCCGGCGAAGAGACGTCCCTTCTGCCGGCGACATCAAAAACAGAGGAGACCTCAGCGCCGGCCACTCCGGCCGCGGCCCCTCCGAATGAGCAGCAACCTGCCGTCAAGACCCAACCAGGGACCCTCGTTCCGTTGACGGAGGTCACCATTCCCCCTGTCCTCCTTAAAAGAGTCGCCCCCAAATATCCTCCCGCAGCCCTTACTCTGGGCCTGGAAGGAACAGTCACCGTCAACGCCCTCATCTCCGAGACAGGAGAAGTCATCCGGACCGAAATTCTCAAAGGAGTCAAGGGCAATTACGGGTTCGAGAGGGCGGCCGAGAATGCGGTCAAGCAATGGTTATTCAGAGCAGCCCAGAAAGATGGGGTCAGCGTCAAGGTTTGGAAACCCATCGAAATTATCTTCAAGTTAAATAAAACCCCGACTAAGGAGTGAGAGAATGCCCCTGAGCAAAGAGCAAGAGGAACTCTACAAGAAGACGATGCAGGAAGCGAAGAGACAGCTGGAAAGCGTCGATGCTTTGATTGAGAAGGAACTCCAGAAAGTCCGGGAGAAGTTGGCCGAGCTCCAGGAATCCAAGAAATCCTACCGGATGATCTATGAAGGGACGGCCAAGCTCCTGGGAGTCGAGAGCGAGCTGGAAGATGAGGAGGAGTCTGATATCGCTTCCGCACCTACCAAGATGTGAGAACCCCACCCTCGCTTAGTTAGCCCAACAGGTCGGGGAGAGCTGCACTCTCCATTCAAGCGACTTTCCGGGCGGGAAAAACTCCGCGCCGAACATGCCGGACATCCTCCACGGAATAGAACGCCTGGGGGTGAAAACGCTGGATAATCCTGACCACCCGGGCCAGATCCGCCCGTTTGATGACCATGAAGATGATATTCACTTTCCCCGATATGCCGTGGGCATCGACGTTGGTTACACCGTAACCTTCCTTCCTTAAAAAATCGACGAGCTCCGATGCGTCTTGGTTCGTGATCAGACGGAGGACCAACATGCCCATAGCCAGTTTTTCCTCGAGGTAGAGGCCAACAAAATTGCCTGTGGCAAAACCACCAGAATAAGCCAGGTAGCAGAAGACATTGGTCAGGTTCTTCATGATTTGGCCGATGGCCAGCAGCCAGATGAGGACTTCAAAGAACCCAAAGACGGCGAAAATCGATTGAAGGCAATCGAAACGAGGGATTATAATGGCAATCTCAAGGAGAGGCAAGCATGACGCGTCCAAGAATCCATTTAGTCGCCAACGCTCATCTCGACCCTGTCTGGCTCTGGGATTGGGAAGAGGGAGTTGCCGAAGCGCTGGCCACGTTCAGAACCGCAGCGCGCCTGAGTGAGGAGTTCCTCGAGTTCGTCTTCAACCATAATGAGGCCATCCTCTACCAGTGGGTGGAGGAGCATGAGCCATCCCTATTCAGGAAGATTCAGCGGCTAATCAAGGCGGGCCAATGGCATATCATGGGGGGATGGTATCTTCAGCCCGACTGCAACATGCCCAGCGGCGAGTCCTTTGTCCGGCAGATTCTCCTCGGAAAGCTCTATTTCCGGAAAAAATTTGGCGTTGACATCAAGACAGCCGCCAACCTGGACCCTTTCGGTCATAGCCGTGGGCTCGTCCAAATCCTGGCCAAATCTGGGTTCGATTCCTACATTTTCTGTCGACCAGGCCAGACAGAGCGACCCCTGCCTGCTGATGATTTTCTCTGGGTTGGGTTCGATGGCTCGAAGGTAATGGCCACGCGTGTCTCCGCTCATTACAACTCGCCCGGTGGAGGCGCAGCCAAAAAGGTGCTCGATTGGGTGGCTTCTCATCCTGACCGCGAGGTGAGCCTTCTCCTCTGGGGAGTAGGAAACCACGGCGGAGGTCCGACGCGACAAGATTTGGCCGCGCTTCGCCAGCTCATTCGAGAAAGGAAAGATATCTGTCTTCGGCACTCTACCCCGGAGGCTTATTTTGAGAACCTCCGGCAGAAGAAACCTTCCCTGCCTGTCCATGCCGATGACCTGAACCCCTGGGCGGTAGGCTGCTACACGACCATGGCCAGGATCAAACAGGGCCACCGACGCCTCGAGAATGACCTCTGGCTGGCCGAAAAAATGAGCTGTGCCGCCCATTTCCAGGGTCTGATGCCCTACCCGCGAGCGGAACTCGAGGAGGCTTGCCGCGACCTCGCCTTCACGGAGTTCCACGACATTTTGCCGGGCTCCTCCATCCCGGCGGCCGAAGAATCCTCGCTTCGTCGCATCGACCATGGCCTGGAAATCCTTTCCCGGCTCAAAGCAAAAGCCTTTTTTGCTCTCATGAGAGGCGAACCGGCTGCCTCTGAAGGCGAGTTTCCCATTTTTGTCTATAATCCCCATCCTTTTGCCGCCACCTGCCTCATCGAAGCTGAATTCCAGCCCTACGAGTTCAACTCGGGCGGGGGTTTCCTGGCGCCGCGGTTGACCGATAGGAAAGGCAGGTCGCTGGCTGTCCA
>CAYUKK010000065.1:0-4228 GCA_964445305.1 uncultured Eubacteriales bacterium | reverse complement strand
CGGGATCATCCTCGACCATCACTTTGTCGCCGAGGTATGGTCAAACGAATACCGGAAATGGGTCACCTTCGACATCGCCGCTTCGACCGACTCGCTCCGGGCGGCATTCCACATGAAAGACGAGCTGCCCCTGAATTGCCTTGAAACTCATTCTTTGGCGAGGGAGGGCAAGAAAGATCAAATCTGGATCGTCCCGGCTGGCCCGTTTCCAAAAATCAATGGCGCCGACCAAAAAAGGGAAAAAATGTACGGCCCGAACGAGTGGGAAGCGCGGTTCGGGATGCCGTTCCGGAACAATTATCTAACGTCCTGGCTTCCGGGCGAGCTCGAGCACGGGTTCATCCAGTATCATTACGACGGCTATCTCTGGTGGAAGGACACGCCGATCCCCAAATATGAGGAGTACACGTATCAGAGCTCAAACCCGCGTGATTTTTACTGGACGATCAACCACGCGCAGGTGTTCCTGAGCGCGACGGCGGACCCGGTCGAGCTCCGCGTCACTCTCGACACGGTCACGCCGAATTTCGCTTCCTACGAGGTGCGCATGGACGGCGGCGATTGGAAAACCATAGAGGCTAATTTTGGCTGGGTTCTCCATCCGGGGACGAATACCCTCGAGGTCAAACCGGTCAACACCTTTGGTCTCGACGGCATTACCAGCCTCATCAAGGTTATATACGGAAATGAATAAGGAATCCAGAAAAGAGGAAAGAAGCCATGGATGTGGCCATACGATGAGCTCACTCAATCTCGCCACAAGGAGAAGTGGGGACATGAAAAATTTAACTTGCCTGACTCTTGCTTTGACCATGATTCTGGTCAGTTGCGGGGAGCGGAAATGGGAGGAGCCATCCTCAGCCGGGGCTCCGATTTCTCGAAAAATCAGGCCTGCCAGGAAGGTCGGGCCGCGGGGAATCCTCTACCGGAGCGTGGAGACGCCAATCCCCGAGCCGGAACAGCTGAGCGAAGCCGAAGCGAGAAAGAAAGAAGTTGCCCTGCGGCTGGACCGGGAGAATCTTCTCTCCTCCTCCAGGGTCGTCGAGGACCGAAGCAAGAAAATGCTTCAGGCTCCTGAATCCATCCAAACCTTCATTGGCCGAGAGCTTACCGTCGCCGACGAGGCGCCGCTCGTTGAGTTTGCCGTTGTGCCCGTGAAGCCTCAATTTTTTGCCGAGCCCCCACCCGGGAATCACATCGGTCCGTGGTCGAATTGGTCGCAGGGGAATTTTTATCGCCAGACGGGAAAATTTTATTCGGCCGTCGGCAACCAGGGCGCTTACGATGCTCGCCTTTACATTGTCGAATATGATCCAGCCCGGAAAGCCATCCGCTGCCTGCCGGAGGTCAACGCCGTCCTTGGCCGCACCAAAGACAAGTTCGGGGACGGAAAAGTCCACGGCTGGCTGGATTTCTATCCCCCGGGCTCGCCCAACCTCTGGTTCTGCACTTATTGGGCGAAGTACCCTGAGCCAGGGGAAGAGGATTATGCTACTGGCTACGATGGCGGCCACATCATGAGTGTTAATGTTGAAAATGGGGACATCGTCGACTACGGGGTGCCGCTCAAGCGGGCCTCCTGGCCCTATCACCGGGTTGACACCAAACGCGGCATCATGTATGCCGTCGGGATGTTCAGTGAATTTTTGGCCTGGGACATCCATGAGCAGAAAACCTTATGGGCCGGCTATCTGCCTGAGGGAATGAAATGGTGGGTACGGGCGATCATGATTGACGAACAGACAGGCCTGGTTTATACGACCAACCGGTCGGCTGATGATAAGGACATCCACTTTCTCCAGTATGACCCGTCCAAAAACAGGTTTTCTAAGCTCAACTGCGTTATGCCGTTTGATCCGCCCGCTAAACCGGGCCTCCCTCCGGCGCGAAGCCAGATGCGAGCCCATACCGCCCACGTCGGCCCCGACGGCCTTTTCTGGGGTGTTTCTCGAGACGGCGAGCTTTTCACGTTTGACCCGGTCAAGGAAGAAGTCGTCGACAGAGGGTTAAACTGGCCTGGAAAAGAGCGCTATACCTGCTCGATGGTCCGAAGTCCCAAAGGCCGGTACATCTATTATCTTCCCGGAGCCCACGGGATGTCCTTCGCTGAAGGTGCACCGGTCGTCCAGTACGACACGCTGAGCGGGAGAAAAAAGGTCATCGCTTTTCTCCATCCCTATTATTATGAGAAGTACGGCTACACCATGGGAGGGACTTTCTCCATTGTCCTCGACGACACGGGCGCTAAGCTTTTTGTTCTCATGAACGGCGCCTTCGTCGACCTCGAGGAGCAGATAAAACTCGAAAACCCTGATGTTTTCGGTCATCCCTCGATCTTGCTCATCCACATCCCCGAATCGGAGAGGGGAGAGTAGGCTCGTTTCTCAGATCGGACGCCTGGCCACCGGCCCGGGAAGGGAAAAAATAGCAAAACTCAGACGGAAGGAGAGGGAAGATGAGGCTCTTGATTCAAAATAGAAGAGCGGCTCAATGGAGAAAAGTGGAGTTTGGCCTAACGCTATTCTTTACTGGACTTATCTATTTTATCGGAATAATCGGATATGGCCGGGACATGCCGGATTTCATCTCCGGATTAACATGCCGGCTCTCCTTCGAAAGCGAATCGGATATTCTGGCCGATTTTCTTTCGGCGGCCAGAATCTACCGAACTGCCAGGCCGGGCACAATTCCCGATAACCCCCTTCGGGTACGCCAGCTGGGACTCACTCAGGGACGCTTCGGCCAGGCGCTGCGGATTGCGGACGGCTGGTCGGTAACCAGGGGCACGGCCAACGAGTCCGGCATCGACCTTGACCTCATCGTGGCTACGCTGTGGGGCGATTACAGAACAAAGCCCCACTACTGGGGAGCGGGCAAGTTCTACGGCGAAAGGGGGACGGTCGCTTTATGGGTGAGGAGGAAAACGCTCCTCGCTGACCCGCTCTATCCTCTTTTTCTTCAGAGCAGCATCGGCTGGGGAAGAAAAGAGAGGGACCTTTTTCGGATTGATGTATCTCCAGAAGGGAAGCTGAGTGCTTCCATGCGCGACATCTTCTATGCCTATCACCGCGTAGAGACACCGATGCCGGTCTGGGTCGACGCCGAGTGGCAGCATGTGGCTGTTGTCTTCGACCAGGCTTACGGACTGAAGCTTTACCATAACGGCCGCCTCGTCGCTTCCAACTGGGGAGAGGATGCGTGGTGGCAGACGCCGCTCCCGGGACTTTTCAGCCCGTTTTTGCCTGAAGCCGATTACGACGAAATTTATCTGTTTGATTATCCGCTCGAAGAAGAGGAAGTTCGGGCTCTCTGGGCTTCCAACGCGATTCCTCAAAAAAAGGAGCGCCGGAGGATTCTGGATGAAACGGCGCGCCGGCGACTGCTCCTCGCTTATGGAGACCTCGCCTCGCTCGAGCTTCCGGTTCTTCGTCCGAGCGACGGCGGCCTTTCGCTCCGGCAGGCCCGGGTCGCCGACTGCCACGACGAAAATATTCCCGCCTGGTGGGTGATGGACGGCCGGTATGAGCTTGCCTGGCCTCATCCCTATTTGCTTTTCACTTTCGTTCTCGGAGACGTGGATTTCCACGGCACAAAATTGGACATCGACCTTGTCCCCGGCGAAAGACCGAATTTTCTCTCCCTGGAGGGGGTTCTGGACGGCGTTCAGGTCTTTCCGGGGACATATCGGAACTACGATAAGAGCCGCAAGATCGCTGACCTGGAGAAATATCCCGGCCGATTTTTCTCCACCCGGCTCGAAACCGGCGGTGCTTCCACCCTTCATTTTCCGATGCTCAAGGGCTACGGCACACCACCGGGCATCATCGATAACGGAAGGTTGAAATTTCCTCTGGCGGGGGATATGCGGCTCCACGAGGTTCAGCTGTGGACGGTGTCCGCCCAGACTGAACCCCCTTCCGATTTTCCGCCAGCCCGGAGCTGGCGGCTGGATTTTGCTGCTGACCCTTCCGAGCTGGATATCCGCTACCTCGACGCATTCCTCAAGCTCGTCGCTGCGGAGAGCCGGACTCTTTTCGTGGGGTCAAGAACTCGCTCCGCTCCGAAGCCAAGCTATGTCGATGTCGGGCCGCTCGAGGCGTTCCATTTTTTCAGCCCTGACCTTAACCCCGACCTTGCTGTCGATAGAATCGACCTTACCATGACGGTCGTTCCAGAAAGCAAGACCGACTTTCTGTGGCTGTCTCTCCGTGACCCCGCCAACCCCTCG
>CAYUKK010000064.1:0-17347 GCA_964445305.1 uncultured Eubacteriales bacterium | reverse complement strand
GCCGCCTCGAAATTCTCCGGCTCGAGGTTAAGGACCTGGCGGAAATACTTCACTGCTTCTTCGTAGCGTCCAAGCTGGCCAAAAGCATTTCCCAGGGTGAAATAAACATGCTCCATCTCATCCGGATCAGCCAGGGGTTGGGCTTCTTCAAGCCAAGGCACTGCTTGATTGGCCATTCCCAGGCGAACAAGGTAGCGGCCGTAAATGATGCGCAAACCGGCCGATTGAGAGTTGAGCAAAATGGCTTTCTCCATCAAGGCCTGGAGCGATCTCTTGTCCTCCTTGAGAAAATATATCTCAGCCAAGTCTTCGATGACGGGGTGGAAATGAGGGTCTTCCTCAAAAAGCAAAACGAGCAGCTTCTCTGCGGCTTCAAATTTGTGCTCAGCTCGAAGCTGGCTGGCCTGCTGGGACTTTTTCCAGAACTCGATGCGATCCTTGGGGTCAATAGAAGAAAACCCATCTCGCCCGGAAGCTCCAGCAAGATAACCGAGCGATTTAAGCCTACTTTTCTCCTCGCCGCTCACAACCCGGCCCGAGGCCCAGCCGGAAGAGCTCCATTTTTTCTCCAACGCCACGAGCGCAGCGCCCATTTTTTTTGTCCGGTCGGGCTGCGCCTCGGCCAGGTTGATTTTCTCGTGGGGGTCAGAGGAGAGGTCATAGAGCTCGGGCTTCGGCAGTCGGATGAACTTCCACGGCCCTCGAAAAATTCCCTGGAGCGCCGCACAACCCAACACTTCTTGAGAATACAAGCTCTCGAAATACTCGTCCCTGTCACCGAGCTTTCGCCCCTCGATAAACGGAAGAAGGCTTCGACCCTGAACAAAGGCCGGGGTTTCCATTTTGAGGTATTCGAGGATCGTCGGCAGAATATCGACGAGGCTGACTCGATGCAGGACCCTTATCCCGCGCGGCCAGGGCAAGGGACCAGCTAAAACGAGCGGGACGCGGATATTCTCCTCATAGCAAAAAATCGTATGCCCTGCTTCCTGGTGTTCCCCGAAGGCTTCGCCGTGATCGCCGGCAAGGACGATCAACGTCGAATCCAGGAAACCCTTTTCTCCGAGAAGGTTACGGACCTTCCCCAGATAAACATCCATGTAAGCGATTTCGCCATCGTAGGGGTCGGGGAGCCTCGCATCGGATCGATAAGGCTCGGGCGGATCATAAGGCGAGTGAGGGTCGAAGAAATGGACCCAGGCAAAAAAACGACCCCCTGGGTAATGCTCCAGCCAGTGCGCAAAATCTTCGTAGACGGCGGCAGCGCGACGCTCGGATTCCAGGTTCTTGATCCGGCTGGCATCGTCCATTCGGTCGCTGTAGAGGTCAAAACCCTGGTCGAGCCCGAAGCGGGAATCGAGGATGAACGAAGAGACAAAGGCGGCTGTGTCATAGCCAGAGGCTTTGAGTGTTTCGGCGAGGGTGATGGCTTGAGGTGCCAGAACGTATTTTCCGTTGGTCCTGACACCGTGATGGGGGGGGTAGGTTCCGGTCAGGATGCTGGCATGAGAAGGGAGAGTGAGTGGCACGGGCGAATAGGCATTCTCGAAGAGGACTCCGTTCCTGGCAAAGGCATCAAATTCAGGTGTCACGGCCCCCTTGTAACCATAGGCTCCGAGCCGGTCTGGCCGCGTCGTGTCCAGCGTGATGAGGAGGACATGAGCGTTCGGAAAGCGAAGGCCCGCTCCTTTCCCCGAAACTTGCTGACGCATAAGGAGAAAATAGCTCAGGTAAATAAGAACAACAAGAATGATGAGGACCAAGCTGAATAGAATAATTTTCTTCATCACGCTTCTTTCTATTATACTTCATTTTGCTTTTATCTACGCATCCATTTCTCCTTCCCCCGACTCCTGCTCTCCCTGTTATTGCCATGACCAGATGTGACTCATGCACCTTGTGGACAAAAATATTAAGCCCCCGTTCGAGAGCCTGGAACCCTGGGCAAGCTGAAAAACGAGCTTCGGCCTATGGATAAACCGAAATCATGACCAAATGCTGGCTCGTCTTTTCAAAAGGGAGGCAGAGGACGAGCTTGGCATCACTGAGCTCAGAGCGGCCATCTTTCGTATAGGGGTTGTGCTGCCTCGCTGGCCAGCGCAGGATTGAGCCCCTCGGGATGACGACATGGAGGGGACCAAAATCGAAAAAGGAGCCGATGTGGGACTCGTTGAGAACGAGTTCTCCTTCGCCGAGTCTGAATTCGCTCCCCTTGGCCGTCTTTATCGACTCGGCTATCTTCAAGAAAGGAAGATGGGCTTCCACCCTCCTCCCCGCAGGCGCGCGGTAGGTGAGGACGAGCTGGCGTCCTCCAGGGAGGACCTCCACAACGACCGAACATTCAAGCTCTCCGTAGGTGAGCGTCATCTCCGTCGGGTTACCCGACCTCGTGATGGTGGCCCGGTCGGCTGTCCATCTGAGGTCGATAGCGGGAAGAAAATTGGGCTCCTCCTCCCCCTCCCTGTGCCTCAGGAAGGCTGGCTCGCCCACCGTGAAGGTCGACCAGTAAGGCTGAAGTTTGGTGTTGCCTCCTCCGGCAAAAACGCCGGTCCGGGAATGGAAGAGGTCGACATGATTCTGCCTGTCCTGAATCCAGCGATTCTGGATGGGTTTGGTCGTGTAAGCCGAAAAACACCATTCCCAGGGAGCATCACGGACGAGGACGGCCTCATTCTTTCCGATTACCGAAACGCTCTGCGGCTGCGCTGTTGGCATGGGCACAACAGGTCCCTGCCCACCATGAAGAAGAAGACTGGCGGCGTAGTCCGCGCCCACGAGCTTCTTCCCACCCCGGGATTCCTTCCACAGTTGATGGAGGAGGAAGCCTCGCCCTTCGGCTGAAAAGCTGAAGCCAACATTCCCGATGTTGACCGTCCTATGGTAGATCACTCGCTCATCGATAGCCGAGGCAGAAGTTCCGTCTGACCAGAGGATGTCCCGGTGGAACTTGACCGAGCGCCTCAGGACCTCGGGCACGGCCGGGTCTTTGGAAAAAGCATAATAAGTCCCCAGCGCATCGAGATAGACCATATTATAGCTCACCACCGGGCCGGAGTGCTCCGACCAGTACCCTTCAGGAAATTGCTCGGCCATCACCTTCTGCTGGAACTCTTGAGCGGCCTTCTTCCACTCCTCCTTTTTGAAAGCCACTCCCGCAATATAGAGAGCCATGGCATGGTGGCACGGAATATTGTGCACCCGGCCTAACTCCTGCCGACGAATCCCCTCAAAACCGAGCAGGAGTCCTTTCTCCCATTTGGCGCGGGAGGCAGGGGGGAGCGCATCTTTAACCAGAACATAGGCTCTGATCCAGCGGCTATAAGTCCAGGGCATGAAAATCATTCCCCACGTCGAATCATCTTTTTTCCTGAAAATCCACTTCCCCTCTCCATCCTGGGCATCGACGAGAGCTTCTCCACCCCTGGCAATGGCCGCCAACAGCTTCTCATCATGATAATAAGGGTTGGCCGGATCCTTGATGGACCAGGCAGCAGCCAGGGGAAAAAGGACGTTCTGGTCCTGACAGGTCCAAGGGTCTGTCCCGAAACGTCCGCTCTCAGGATCATAAGTTTGAAGAATATTTGAAACCGAACTGACGAGGGACTTGATGAGGAAGGAACGGGGTGGCCAGGTTGTCCACTCCCCATCCGGATGAAGCCAAACCACGAGTATAAGGGCAAAAAGAATGCCCATCGACAAAAAGAATCTCGCCTTCCGACTCTTTCGCGTTGCGCCAGCCATGCGACCTCCTCCAATCCGATTCACGGTGGATGATTCTCTTCTCTTATACCCATTTTTCCTTGGGATATCAACAACGTGTGTGTTTGTTTAGGCGGTTGACACCACAAAATGGCTTTCCTAAAATGGTGGCCATGTTGATTGTTCTCTTTGAGCTAAAGGAGGTCGGATGAAACACTGGCCGCGATGGTCCTTCTGTCTAATTCTTACTATTCCTATATTTTTAATAGTAAAATGCGAGAGGGCGGACAGGGAATCCTACCGCCATATCAGTCATTACGAAAAGCAATTCCGCATCGAACTCTCAAACCCACTTCCCAACCCCCTTCCCGACCATGCCCTTGTCCTCCCGCTTTCTGACATTCTTCGAGCTGTGCCCGATTTCAATCCTCTCTATTGTGCCTTCACCGATAGCCAGGGCGAACCTCTCCCTTTTCAGGTCGACGATATGGACAGCGACGGAAAACCAGATGAGCTGGCCTTGTGCCTCACCCTCCCGCCAGGACCCAACGTAATAACGGGGTATTATACGCCGAGAGGAACAAGGCTTCCCGAATTCCCCGCCCGAACTTACGCCAGGCTCGCGTGGGAACCAGCGGATGCCAACATCGGCTGGGAATCCAACCGGGCTGCTTATCGCTTCTACTGGGGTCAGGTCGAAGCCTTCGGCAAGCTCGACGAGAGACTGATCATGGCCGGTTTTACAGCCGACTACGCTTACCATGAAATGCAGGACTGGGGCATGGACATCCTCCACGTCGGCGAAGCTTCCGGGCTCGGCGGGATAAGCCTCTGGGAAGGAGAGACGCGCTTGTCGACCATAAACCCGGCCGGAAAGGGGCGAAACCAATACTTCCGGAAAGTTGTCGCCGCCGGCCCCGTCCGAGCGGTGGCTCGAGTCGACATTCAAAATATCGGTCCCTCCGCCGCGCAGTACACCATAACGCTCCTCATGTCTGCTTTCACAAACAACATTTATTCCCGCCACGACGTCTGCATCACCTCCAGCGCCGGAGGAAAAATCATCTACAGCCCGGGCATAGAAAAACTCGCCAACGAAACATGGTCCATGAGCCCAGAGAAGGGTTATCTGGCCTCCTGGGGCGAGGGCGCAACCGGAGCTGGAGAAATCGGATTGGCCCTCATTTTCAACCCCGCCGAATTTATCGGCTTCGCCGAAAACGACCTCGACCGGTACGTGAAACTTACTGCTCCTTCCGGAGAGAGGCGAACCTTCTGGGTTTGCGGTGGTTGGCATCTCGGGATCACCGCTCCCGACCCTCCCCAGGCAGCCAACTGGACTCGCCAGGTTGAGGACATGAGCCGCCGCTTGCACGTCTCTTTGAACCCCCAATACAGGAAGAAATAAAGATTGGCCATGAGTGACACCCACATCCTTCAGCCTTTCGATTACCTGGCTCTTCTCGGCTATTTCGCTGTCCTCATCTTCATCGGGACCTACTTTCGAAAGTACATCAAGGAGGCCAAGGACTACTTCGCTGCCGGCGCATCCGTGCCCTGGTGGCTGGCCAGCATCTCTTTCTGGATGGCTTCTTTCAGCGCGACGTTTTTCGTCATCTACTCTCAGATTGCCTTCAAGTATGGCCTGGTGGCTGTCGTCATCGCCTGGGTTCCCATTCCAGCCATGGTCCTCGCCTATTTCTTCTTCGCTGTCCGCTGGCGACGGGCCCGGGTCATAACTCCCCTCGGGTTTATCAGCCAGCGTTACAACCCGCTCGTCCATCAGGTTTTTGTCTGGACGGGCTTCCCTCTCCGCCTCATCGACAACGCTCTGCGCATCCTGGCCACTTCCATCTTCCTCGTCCCGGCCATCGGCCAGGGCTGGTTTTCCCTGGATGTATGCATTTTCGTCGTCGGCTCAATCATGATCATCTACGCCGTCTTGGGCGGTCAGTGGGCCGTCCTGGTGACCGATTTCTTCCAGTTTTCCATCCTCTGCATCGCTGTCCTGTTCATGTTCGGGCTCTCTCTTGCCGCCGTCGGGGGATTCACCGGCCTCGTCGAAGGAGTGAAAACTGGCCCCGAGCCGCCGGTCAACTTTTTTCATCCGCTCACGCCGCCCTACGATTTTTTCTACTGGGCCATGTTTGCGGTGGTGGCTCTTCTCTCCTACAACGCTTCCTGGGGGCTCGTCCAAAAATACAATTGCGTGCCCACAGAAAAAGATGCCAAAAAAGTCGCCCTGGGTATGGGAGTGTTGAGTTTCCTCGGCCCTCTGCTTTTCTTTTTTCCGGCGCTGGCCGCGCGCGCCTATCTCCCGCCTCTCCTGGGCGCTTCCGTCCTCAACCGGAGTGACGAAGTCTATGTCCTCATGGCTCTAAAAATCCTCCCCGTCGGCTTGATGGGCATCCTGGTGGCGGGGATGTTTAGCGCCACTCTCTCCACTCTCGGCAATGAGTACAATGTGCTCTCTGGCGTCTTGACTAAGGATTTCTACCATCGAGTCGTCCGACCCGAGGCAGGGGAAAGGCAATTGGTCAGGATGGGCCGAGTCAACACAGCCTTCATCGGCCTTCTGACCACCTTTTTCGCCCTCGGGCTAAAATATCTCAAAGAAGTCTTTAACCTCATCGATATTCTCGTTAAGATCTTCGGCGCCTTCGGACCGGCCATCATGATCCCTCTTCTGGCTGGTCTTGTGCTTAAGAAGGTAAACGCCCGGGGGGCCATCGCTGGGATCGTGGCCGGCACCATCTCCGGTGTTTCCCTGGTCGTCCTGAACGGTATCCTGCTCGCCGTTTACAAGGAGCGCGTCGCCACCGACCCAAATCTTTCCTATTGGCTTAAACAGGGCTGGAACTCAGCGGCAATTGGGATCAATGTCCTCGCCACTCTCCTGGGGATGTGGATTGGCTCTCTTGGATACCGACCATCCGAGGAGGAAGAGAAAAGGGTGGCGGAGTTCATCAACCGGATGAGGTTTCCGAGCGGAGCGGAGCCAAGCCTGGAGAGGCCGCGGCGGTCGCCGTTTTTAATCGTCGGTCTGGCCCTCATCGCCTACGGTCTCATTCTTCTGGCCGTGACCGCGCTGGTGGCAACGCGCCACGCCCCGCCGAAGACCATCATCCTGAATGGGCTCGCCAGCCTGGCTATGATCCTTTTAGGCCTGGCCATGCGGCAATTGTCGGGAAGAAAAAAAGTGGCCGGGTCTTAGGGTTCTCCGTCTCCTGAGCGGCCGAGAAATTCAATTCGTCTCGCCATAAAAGCGGAGAAGGATTCTCCATCATCGAAAGAAGGGAAGTGTCTTCATCTTGTGAAGCACCTCCACGGCGGCATCATAATCCCCTTCTCCATAAGCAATATCCAGGTTCTTGAGCATCAAGGCAAGCTTCCAGGCCGTCGACGAATTGGGCGTTGTCGTAAGTGGATCAGGCGTCCCCCCTCTTTTTAGCCAGCGTAAATCGCCAGCGAATTCCTTGCCCGTTTTGTCCACGCTATCGGCCAGGAGGGTCGTGTTGGCCAGTTTCCCCAGATACTCTCGCAATTCAAGATAGTGGAGCTCTCTGGCCACATCCTGGGCGTAGCGGCGGTAATTGGCCGGCCCTGTTTGCATGGCCGCTTCGAGGCCCTTGGGAAGAGCAAAGGGTTTAAGCTCAGACATGGCCTCGATGAGCTTCTCGTTGGCTGCTTGGGCTCTGGGCAACACTTCCCTGAGGTAAAAATCCGAGAGCTTGTCGAGGTCGAATTCAAGGCGCCGTGCTCTCTCATCATGCACGCCAGCGACACGGACAGGGGTGGCGCTTCCCGCCCGATAGACTTCCCAGCGGTCAAAAAATCCGTTGCCATCCGTGTCGAACATGCGGATTTCGCCAAGAGCGCCCAAGCCGCCAAAATTACCCACTTGAATCCAGCCCTCTTCAGCCCCGAGAAGATGAATCCTTTTATCCACATCGCTATAATAAAGTTCACGCTGGGTGGCCGGCTGGCCACGCCATTCCCGCCGGACATTCCATTTTTGGTTGGGCCCGCCCGTGTTTTCCATGAACCGACGCTCCCAGACCCAGAACACCCCTTCCCAGCGCCAGTCTTCGAGCTTGTAGTCGGCGAAGCCGATGGCCGTCGTATCATCAAAGTTCTCATGCCAGGAAAAACCCGTCTCGCGGGCTGGATAGCTATCGGCAACCGCCCGCACGTCTTTCCAGGGGATGCATTTCGTCACCTGAGGAGGCCGCCTTTTCTTGTTGAAGTGTTCCATGCCCGGGAACTCATAGGGGAGCCGTCCCACCATGTTGAACCCGAAATCATAATGGAGCGGCCTCTCTTTAGAGCTTCCCCGGTCGACATCAAAGCTATAACGGATGTTGACAATGCCCATGTCCCGGAGGGCTTCTTCCCAAGGTCGGTTGAACGCATTGTTGGCATAGTCCGGGTCGACGGCGGGGTCATAACGCATGGGCACGGCGCTGACCCGGACGACAACCTCACTGAAACCATCACCGTCCGTATCGTAAAAAGAGAACGGACACTCCGATATCGGCGACCAGGTGCCGTCGACAGGGTTGAATTTGTTCATGTAGAAGATGTTATCGCCGTAGGGGTCACTCTCGAAGTAACTCTCGCCTCCGTACTCATAGCCGCGAAGACTCCACATGGCGCCGTCCCCGTCGATGTCCACTCCAAACCAGGCGTAATTCAACCGCCCCTTATCAAAATAGCGAATGTCCATCTCGTCGGGCACACCGTCGCTGTTCAAATCCTGGTAATCGACCAAGCGGTCGACAAGCCCGTCACCATCCCAATCTGCCACATAGCAGTCGGCATGCCTGTCCCCGCCGCGATGGATGCTTCCATCCTCGTCGTCATCAATGACCCAGACCAGGGCGGCAAACTCCTTGCCGGCGCGATTGACGATTCGCTCCCGACGGACGAGCATCTTCCCCCTTCCCTCGCCCCCTTCAACGATAAAGCTCTCTCCAACCTTGAGCGCTACCGCTCTCGACCACCACGGCTTATTTTTCAAATCAGGAAAAACGCCGTGCCGGCTCATCGCCGTCTCCTTCATCCACCATGGCCCCCTCGCCTCTTCCCCGGCTCGGAGTGGCCTCTCTTCCCTGCCGAGCCCAAGAGCGAGGACCCCAAGGCCAATCATCAGGACGAGGAGCAAAAGAGTGTTTATTTTTTCCTTCCGCAAAACCTCTTCCCGCATCATAAACTCCTTTCCTTTCTCTGACAGGATTTATTATTTGTTCAGGATAATCTCGCGGCCGGTTCGAGAGGATTCATAAGCGGCCAGGGCGGCGGCGACGGCCTGACGTCCATCCCAGCCAGTCACGGGTGGCTTCTTTTTCTCCCGAATGGCGTCGATGAATCCTTGGGCGTGCCGAGTGAAAGACTGCAGCCGAACCGGGTCCAGGAATCCTTTGCCCGCCCAGTCGACGGGTGCCTGCCGGGCTGCGACTTCCCATTTTCCGCTCGTGTTGATGAGGAGCTCTCCATAAGCATCCAGGTCCATGAGCCCCTTCTCGCCGACAATCATGGCTGAAAACTCGCGTCGGGGAAAGGGCGGAGGCGGCAATTCGCCCGAGCTCCACAGGGTGGCGACCGTTCCGTCGGTCATGGTCATCAGGACCATCGACGAGGCCTCGACGACAGCGTTGGGGTCCATGCTCATGCATTTGGCGTAGACCGTTGCATATTCGGCTCCGGTCAGCCAGCGTATGCGGTCTAAACAATGGATGGCATGGCCAAACAGGATACCCAGGTTTTCCTTCTCGCTCTGCCATTTGGGAAACTTGACCAGACCGCCGGCTAAAAGATGGAAATCGAGAATCTGGCGGACCTTACCGATGGCGCCCTGGTCAATGAGCTCCTTGGCCTTGAGGTTGCAGTCGCGGCTGCGCTGGGAAAAGACGATGGAAACAAGAACCCCTTTTGCTTCAGCTCGCCGGATGATCTCATCGCAGAGCTCGACGGTGTGGGCCATGGGTTTCTCAATCATCACATGCTTGCCCGCGGCGATAGCGGCTAATGCCTGCTCGGCATGAAGGAAGTGCGGCGTCTCGATAAAAACAGCCTGGATGTCGTCCCGGGCTAGAAGGGAAGCAAGGGATTTTTCAGCCTTGAGGCCATAATGGCTGGCCACGGATTCAGCAGCTTCCGGGTTCGCATCGTAGACGGCTCGCACCTTTGCATCCCGGACAAACTTGGCAATGGTCTCCACCTGGGTCTTGCCCATGAATCCACAGCCAACCACACCGATGCCTATTTCGCTCATTTTTTCTCCTCCTTGGTCTGAAGCTTCTTGCTGATGTATCGACGTGTCACTTCATTTTCAATCGGGATGACAGAGTAAAGCTCTGGCCGACGATGACGGAAGACCATGTCCCGCCAGCCCCTGAAAAGATGGGGGAGGTCGGGTGTAAAATAATGAGGGATATCCTGGCTACCAGGTTGGGGCTGCTGAGGGCTCAGTCCGGCATAGTAAACCTTTTCTTCGGAAAAATCGATGTCGGCAAAAATGATGCCCTTCTTCTGGAAGCCAGAAGAGGCGATAACGCCTCCGTAGGGGTCGATGATGACACTCCTTAACCCGGGGTCCGAAGTGTTCCAGTGGGCGCAGGCTATGTAGCATCCGTTGTCGATGGCTCGCGCTCGCAAGAGAAGCTCGTTGTGATAGCCGTCCGGCCCCCACATCTGGCTCGGGTCGAGGATGAGTTCGGCGCCCTGGAGGGCCAGCACCCGGTCAACGGGAAACTGGAAAAGGTCGCCACAGGTGTGGGCGGCGATTCGGGCGAAATCGGTGTCCAGGACGCGAAGAGTCGTGGTGCCGGAAACCCAGTAAATCGGCTGGGAGTAGACGAGTCGACCGCTCCGGTCCCAGATGCGAGCGGCTCCGTTCGGATATTCCTCGTCGCCAATCCCCCCGATGGCGACGTAGCACCTCTCGGCAGCCGCCCAGCGCGAGATGTCCCTCAAGCCTCTTTGAACCTCGACATCGTCGAGCCGACGGACGGCGTTTTCCGAAAAAAGAATGAGGTCCGGCTTGAACTCCCTGGACCTCTCCAGAAGCTCGAGGATAGTCGTTGGGTATTCGCCGTCGCGCCACATCCCCTCGCTTCCCGAATAGGCGACAGCAATCCGCGCCTGCCGTTTCTTGAACTTCGGCCATTCTGGTTTTTGCCAGGGCTGGGCCAATGGGCGAAAAGCCTCCCGTCCTCCATTGTTGGGGACGTAAAACAAGTTTTCAAAATTCGGCGTTTCCGGATAAACATCCACCTTCCTTTCGTCCAGGTTCAGCTTGACTGTGGCCAGTCCAGTTCGATACCCCGTATCCGCCCTGATCGTACCCGAGCGGTCGATGACCATGCTCCGGCCAAAGGCAGCCCCTTTCATCCCTATCCTGTAGTTATTGGTAATATAGGTCCTCGGGTCCGCATAGTGGGCGGTGACAAGGAATGCATGCGCATCCATGGCCCGAGCGAAAAGGAGGGGAAGCCACTGGTAGTGCTCTCGCAGGCGCTCCGGAAAATGCTCCCAGATGAGCACCTCCGCACCTTTCATTCTCAAAACTTCGTAAATTTCGGGAAAATAGAAATCCGAGCCGATGGTCAGCCCGAGCTTGCCGAAGTCAGTCTCAAAAACGGGCAAGTCATCGCCCAGAGCAAAGTCCTCATCCCAGGCCAACTTGTGACTCTTCCTGTATTTGCCGAGAATCTGGCCACGGGGACCGAGGATGAGAGAGGTGGCGTAAACACGGCCGTCCCTCGCTTTTTCCTGAAGCGCCAGCACGAGAAAAATTCTTTTTTTTCGCGCCAGAGTGAGGAAATCGCCCAGAGCCTTGACCTCTCCTCCCTCCTCGAATTGCAAGAAGGGCATAAAGGGGAGAACGACCAGGTGAGGCAGGGATGATTTTTCGACCGCTTGAAGTTGGCGCAAGACATGGACGGCCTTTTGTTCTTCAGGGCTGTCGAGAAGACAAACGGCGGTTATCTGGCGGAAGCGCTCCGCTGACTCACCGGGTCCTCGGCAACCCGAGACCATGATGCCCGTCAAAAAGAGAGATAGGATAAAAAGAAGCCTCTTTTTTTGTCTATCCATGGCTTAAAAAAGGACAAAAGACAACCGTTTGCTCTTGAACCGTGGCCTCGTTTCCATCATTCAGGAATCCAGGAAACCCGAGGGTTTCCCTCGCCGGCGGATAAGGTTGCGCAAGCTGATCAAGTTCTGCATGAGATGTCGCGGATGATGAAAGATTTCAACCCGGGCGTGGTGCCGGACAAAGGTGACGAGCCGGTCGGGCCAGTCATCATAAAGGGCGAACCCGTGTCTTCGTAACGGATATTTGTCCTGAACGAAGGCAAAGGTCCGGGCAAACCACTCTTCCGCCCAAGGGGAGCCGGTGTGCTCGATGAGGTAGAGCGTGCCGATGAGGACTTCCTCTTGAGTCCACAGGGGTTTGTCCAGAATCCAGAGGTTGGCGTAGACGTCTTTGCATCCCCGAAAGAATCCCCCAAAAACAACGTCCCAAGCCACCTCGACGTGACGCTTAAAAAGCCTCTCGGCCTTTCGGAAAAGCTCTTTGTCTTTCCGGCGCACCGCTTCATAAAGCAACATCCACATCGTCTCGATGGCATGGCCCGTGTAGACGAGATGGCGATAGACGTTATCTGGTCGAGACCAATCATGGTTGAGGACCTCGTTGAGCAAGTCATACTCGGGGTTATAGTGTTTGGTGAGGATGGCATCGATGGCCCGCTCATTGACCGCCGAGAGCTCGGCATCCTGGCGGGTGGCGAGCATCTGCTGGGTGACGTTAAGGAAGAGCATCGAGACGCCCATGATGCGAGCCCCGGGCATCGAGGGGGCATCCTTCCCCAAATAAACCTGGACGGCGTTGGGCGCGTAATCCGGCTTATCGAAAACACGCACACACTTGAGGACGATGTCCTTAGCCTTCTGCCAGTAAGTCATGTCACCGGCTGCTTTGGCGAATTCGGCCAGGCCATTGGCGATGAACAAATCGCCCGAGACCTCCAAACTCACCGGATAATATTTCCCGCCAATGAACTGGCCCTCCTGGGCCATGGGCTCGCCTTCCCTGGTGAATTCTGGAGGCCATAAGAGATCGCCCTCGGGAGCGTGCCGGAGAACGAAACGGACGGATTTCTCAGCAATATCCAGGTATTTTTGCTTCTTATCTATGTTATTGTAAAGAAAAGAATAAACCCATATACCCCGGCCGCAGTACCATGTGTTCTTGATCGTGTTGTGAGGGGTTCCGTCTCGGTCAACGTTGGTCGTGAACCCACCTCGTTCGTGGTCGACGACATACTTATCCATGAACGGAAGAAAATCTTCAAAAATATCTGCCTCGTACTGTTTTTCCAACTGTTTGAGCGTGTAGGGTCCGATGCGCCTCATTTTTTCGTCAACGCCTCCAGAACCGATTTGGCCACTGGCGCCTGCGGGGAATCAGGCGCCAGCTCAAGGAATTTCTTCATCGCTTCGATCGCTTGAGGAACGTTATTGATGGCCACCGAAGCCATCCCCAGCTGGAAATAGCCATCGGCGAATTCCCGGTCGATTTCGATGGCTTTTTTAAAATAGGCAATGGCTTCAGCCGGGTTACCGGAATTGTAGAGACTCACGCCTGCATTGTAAGCAGTAATCAAATCCCCAATGTCTTCGACCTTGATTTTTCGATACCACTCCGCTGCCTTCTCCTTCTCGCCTTTGTTGTTGTAAGCGCCCGCGATCGCCTGGAGAATGTCAGGCAGCTCCGGGTCTTTTTCGTAGACTTTCATGTAAAACTCAATCGCTTTATCATAATCCTCCATGGCGAAGTAACAGTTGCCGATGTTCTTGTTGAGGACGTAGACATCAGGGTTTTCAAGGAGGATGGATTCGAAAACCGCCCGAGCCTCCTCGTATTTCTTTTGGGCATAAAGCTGGTTCCCCTTGGTGACCCTCTCAACGACCGTCTCCTTGACAACCAGGCCCTTAATTTTCTGAAGCCTGACGGTCACCCATTCTTCCCTCGCTCCGGGCGCGAAAGTGACGTTATAGCTGAGCTTTTGAGGAGCATAGCCAGCCTTTTCGAATTCCAGTTCCCACCGCCCTGTCCGGATGTAATAGGCACCCCACTTTCCGTCCTTGTCGGTCACGGGCGCGGGAAGATAATAAGCGGCCACCGTATCGTTGTAAAGCTTGACCGTCACACCCTCCAGTGGCTGGCCCGTCTCTCCATCATAGACAACTCCCCGGAGACGGGCTTTGCCTTGAACCTGAGCCCAGATCAAAGCCGGTATGACGAGCACGCCCACCAGGGCCAGAAATAATTTTCTCATCGGTTTCTCCAAGCTTCTGAGATATCGCTGTTTTGGAAAGCCCATTATAAAGAATTGGTATCGCCCATTCAAGGCGGTTCTGACCCAAGCGTTCGGTTCATAGTTAAAGAGAGGAGGACCCCCCTTCAGAGGGGACGGATGCTTAGACTTTCCCTAACTCTTGATGCCTGGGCGCTGAGGAGCGAAGCTACATGCCGCCGCTTGACTGCCGATGTCGTGCCGATGCCGGTAACACAAGCCGCCCCTGCTGCCTGCGCTTCAACAAGAATAGGAACAAGCCTTTGGTCAGTCCAATCCAAGGTCGGTTGGCCGCGACGCTGGACTTCCTGGACCACTCTACGGATAAAGGCCGCGCAAAAAGCATCGCCCGCTCCCGTGGGGTCGACTGGATCCACCGCGAAGCCATCCAGCGTGAGAAGCTGTCCCCTTCGGCCCGCCGCGACGCCTTTCCTGCCTTTGGTAACCAGGACGAGGCCCACCCCAGAGCTCAGAAGTTCTCTCATCGCTCTTTCTAAGCTAACTCGTCCGGTGAGACTTTGCGCTTCCTCCTCGTTGCAGTGGAGGATATCGATAGCGGGCAAAGCCTGTCGAAGATGGCTCCATGATTTGTTTTGCGGCATGACAGGGTCAACAAAGGTCAAGCTGCCGAGCTCCTTCACTTCTTTCAGCACGGCTTTGAGCTCCCGGTCGAAGCGATCCATCAGCCCGACTCCACCAACATAGAAGACCTTTGGTCTATCGCGGTAGACAAAACGCATGACAAAATCCGGCTCAAGGAGGGCGTTCGCACCGACGTGGCAATGGAAGCGTCGGTCTTCACCTTGAACGACGAGAATGAGGTCAACTGAAGTCGCCCCTTCGCCCGTGCGCTGGAGCCGAACGGAGATGCGGTGCTGCTTCAGCGCCCTTTCCAAAAAAGAACCAAAGATGTCTTTCCCCACGGCTCCGACGCAGCCCACTTCGCTCGCCTTCAGACCTAAACCAACAAGGTCGATGGAGACATTAGCCGCATGGCCGCCGATATGGAGCCCAATGCCGTGAGGAGCGAAGGTGATGCCTCCAGGCGGAGACACCCGCGGCAAGTCGGCGGCGATGAGGTCAGCCACGAGGATGCCGGCGCAAGTAACCTTCTTCATTTAAACCCGATGTCCATGCTTCATTCTTCAGCCTCGGCGATTTCCTGGCAAAGCTTGTATACCTTTTTCATCAGCGTCGATGTTTGAAAAGGCTTCTCCAGGAATTCATCGGCCTGGGAATCCCGCAAGGCATCTCGAGCGGTGACCCCTTTATAGACAGCCGTCATCAGGATAACCTTTGTTCTTATCAAGTCGGGGTTCTCCTTGATTTTCTTGCAAACGCCGATGCCGTCAATTTTGGGCAAGAGAAAATCGCAGATGACGATATCCGGCTTCTCTCGACAGGTCAGCTCGTAACCAGATTCTCCGTCAAGAGCGGAGAATACAGAGAATTCGCTCTTGGTCAGGATACCCTCGAGAAGACGGAGGGTGACGCGGTCGTCGTCGATGAGCACAATTTTGTGCGTCATGGCTAAGAATATATGGCCAGGACGGATTCCATGTCAAATGCCGGCCTCCGACCCGAAATTGCCGTAGAAGCACCCGACGGGTCCTGTCGCGGTTCACCCCCGGCCAGGCTCGGAGTTGGGATTGCGAAGCCCGCTCGTTTCCCCAGCGAGGAAACTCGCTCCGACTCAGCCTTCGCTCTTCTCTCGCTTCGCTCGAGAAACCATGCCCACTCAGGCTTCGACGGGCTTCCTCACCCCAACCCCTCGCCTGTTCCCCTTGGCATCAAACGCTCGGGTCGGCGGGGGGCCCCCGAACCACGCCACCCCTCGGGTGCTCTCGCTATCGTGATAATTTGTTACAAGATGAAGCACTTTCGCTTGATGATAATTCTCTATCGGCAAATTTGGGATCCGACTGCCCACTTCAACTCCGAGGAGGACCCATTCTCATCACGGAATGAAAGACGCTTACGTTTGGCTCAGGCCATTTGACCTTTCCCCGGCGCTTTGTTATATATGGCGGCTCTCTTCAGCCATGGATTCCTTCTTTCGATCGCTCGAATCTTCCCCTCATCTGGGAGAAACGCTGTCCCTCGCTTCCGCCTTCATCTGGGCAGTGGCCGTCATCCTCTTCCGGGTGAGCGGTCGAAAGGTCCATCCCCTCAGCCTCAACTTTTTTAAATGCGGGCTGGCGAGCCTGCTTTTTCTCATGACCGCTCTTTTCTCCGGACAAACGCCGTGGCCCCGGCTGCCAGCGAAGGATTACGCCCAGATGGCTTTGAGCGGTTTCATCGGCATTGGTCTTTCTGATACGCTCTTTTTCTTCTGTCTCAACCTCCTCGGCGCCAGTCTGACGGCCATCGTCGATTGCCTCTACAGCCCTTTTGTCATTATCTTCTCTTCTATTTTCCTGGGTGAGACACTGCGGCGGCATCAAATCGCTGGGGTTCTTCTCATTCTCGTCGCTGTCGGCCTCATTTCGAGGAAGGGGGGTGAAGCCATGCCCCGACGAACCCAGCTCGCCGCCGGCATCCTCTCTGGAGTGCTGGCAATGCTCAGCCAGGCAGGAGGAATCATCCTCATGAAACCACTTCTCCCTCGAGCGCCTCTTCTCTGGGCGGCGCTCATGCGTGTTGGAGCCGGAGCTGCGCTGTTGGGGAGCTCACTGGCTTTTCATCCGCGCGGCCGGCTCCTCAGTCGACCCCTGGCCACCCTGGCTAACTGGCCAGTCATGGTTCTCGCTTCTTTTTTGGGGGCTTATGTCGGGCTCATCACCTGGATGGCGGGGATGAAATACACCCTCGCCTCAGTGGCCGCACCGCTCAATCAGGTCCACACGATTTTCATCTTTGTCCTGGCAGCGATTTTCCTCAAGGAGAAAGTCACCGGCGCAAAGTTTATCGCTCTCAGCCTGGCCATACTGGGAGCAACGCTCGTCTGGATAAATCTTTGACCTCTCCCCTTCCTCCCGAAACCAACAGATGGCCGAAGAGCCCTCGGCGAAGAGGTGAGCTATTCCGCCCGGGCCAGTTTGACATCGACCCAGAAAGAATATTTCTTCGGCCCGCCTCTCATCCTGGTCAAGGAGGGGCTGGACCCGCCCATGCCCTCGCTTTCCCCCTCTCTGATTCCAGTTTCTCCCCACCCCGAATCAATGGCCCTGGCTCTCACCCCTTCCGCTCCCAATTGGGCAGCCATTGCTTCTCGCATCTCCTTGGTCATGCCGCCCCATTCGAACCCAACCTTGATCACTTGACCGGGTGTGGCGCCGATTCCA